>CAMAPG010000258.1 GCA_945859965.1 Opitutus sp. GAS368
GGACGCCTGAAGCGTTCGTCGACCCGGCCGTTGGCGGGTGCGACAGGCGCGACTAGAGATCCCTGGTCCTGACCCACGTCGGGATCGGGCTGAAACGCCGCTGCAAGCGGTGGGAAAGGACGAAGTACCATGTTAACGATCGTTCTCACAGTTGCGTGGTTGTCCGTTGCGATGATGGGAATCATCGCTGCTGGCGACTACCGCCTGAACCAGAAGTAAAAATAGAAAATAACGCCGCCCTGGGAGACAGCGCCCAGGGCGGTTTTTGCTTTGGATCGGAACGCGGCGTAAAAAATAACTCCGGAAAATCGATCTTTGTTCCTCTGCGCCTTTGTGGTTCAAATTCTTCCGAGAGCTTCCCCTTACCCCCAATGCCTACCCCCATGAAACGCATCTTCCTCGTTCCCCTGCTTCTTCTTGGCCTCGCGGGCGCACTGTCCGCCGCCGAAACCCGTTACGAGCCCAACTGGGCTTCGCTCGATCAGCGTCCGACTCCCGAATGGTATCTCGACGCAAAATTCGGCGTGTTCATCCACTGGGGCGTCTACTCCGTCCCCGCCTGGGGTCCGGTCGGGGAATATTCGGAATGGTACTGGTGGCGCATCATGAGCGACCGCCCCAAGGAGGCCTCGTGGCGGAAATTCCACGCCGACCACTACGGCGCGAATTATGACTACCAGAACTTTGCGCCCCAATTCCACGCCGAGCTCTTCAACGCGGACCAGTGGGCCGCCCTTTTCGAGCGCGCCGGGATCAAGTACGTCGTGCCCACCTCCAAGCACCACGATGGGTTCGCCCTGTGGCCCAGCGCCGAGGCCAGCCGAACCTGGGGCCGGCCGTGGAATGCGGTCGAGATCGGCCCAAAGCGCGACTTGATGGATGAACTCGCCCGCGCCACCCGGGCGCACAACCTGAAGTTCGGCTTTTATTACTCGCTCTACGAGTGGTTCAACCCGCTCTGGAAAAGCGACCGGGCCCGCTACGTCACCGAGCACATGCATCCGCAGTTCAAGGATGTCGTCACCCGTTACCAGCCTTCGCTCATCTTCAGCGACGGAGAATGGGAAATGCCTTCGCAAGACTGGCGCAGCGAGGAATTGCTCGCCTGGCTGTTCAACGAGACCGCGGGCAAAAACGAGATCGTGGTGAACGACCGCTGGGGCAAGGACACGCGGCACAAGCACGGCGGTTACTGGACGACCGAATACGCCGCCGGGCTGCAGGACGGCACGCATCCATGGGAGGAAAGCCGCGGCATGGCCTATTCCTACGGCTACAACCGCGCGGAACGCATCGACGACTACAAGACCTCCCGTGAATTCATTCTCGTCCTGATCGATCTCGTGAGTCGCGGGGGCAATCTCCTCCTCGATATCGGACCCGCCGCCGACGGCACGATTCCGCCCGTCATGGAAGAACGCCTCCTCGAGATGGGCGACTGGCTCCGCGTCAACGGCGAGGCCATCTACGGCACCCGCTTTGCCGGACGATCCTGCCAATGGACGGCGGGCACGCGGCCCAAGCAGGAGTATGGCGAATACAATGTGAAATATAACCTCCTCGACCAAGTCGGGCAGCAGCCCCGCGACGGGGCCGCCGTGAAACAGGTTTTCTTTACCCGGAAAAAAGACGCCCTCTACGCCATCACCGCCGGCTGGCCCGGCGCACAGCTCGTCCTCCGCGGTGTTCGCGTGCCAGCGGGGGCGACCGTCACGATGCTGGGAGTTTCCGGAACGCTGCCCATACAAGTGGCCGGCGACACCGTGACGATCACGACGCCCCGGCTCGGCCCCGAAGAGGCGCCCTGCCGCCACGCCTTTGCCTTCAAAATCACCGGCGGCGAAGTGTTGCCGGAGAAATGAGCCCGTTCGATTCGCCATCAAAAATCCGCGCCCTCTGGAAGGAAATAACGAGACTCACGCTGACTCGCCTGCAGAAAGTGGAACGCAGAGGGCACAGAGGAGAAGAGAGGACGCAGAGAAACCGAGGTGTTCTCTGCGTCCTCTCTTCTCCTCTGTGCCCTCTGCGTTAAAAAATATCCGCCAGTCGCAGCGCAAAGCAGCCGCACTTCCAGATCAGCCGGTTATTTCTTCATTTTCGCCTTCAGGGCTTTCCACCGCGCGAGGCGTTCGGCGATGGCGGCTTCCGCGCCGGCGGATTTGGGCGTGTACAGCGCGAGCGGTTTCTCGAGGTAATTCTGGCCGGAAACGTTTTCCTGAAAATCGTGGGAATAATCGTAGCCCTTGCCCTGCCCCAACCGCTTGTTCGCCTGACCGCTCTTGCTGCGCAGGGCCGAGGGAATGGTTTGCACCGGTGATTCCTTGAGCGCGCGGTGCGCCTCACCCAGCGCGATCGTCGCGGAATTGCTCTTCGGCGCCGTCGCAATGTAGAGCGTGGCGTGCGCCAGCGTGAGCTCGGCCTCGGGCAGGCCGATGAAATCGCAGGCGTGATGCGCCGCCACGGCCAGGGGCAACGCCTGGGGATCGGCCAGGCCGACGTCCTCGCTCGCCAGGATCACCAGGCGACGAGCAATAAAACGCGGGTCTTCCCCACCCGCGAGCATCTTGGCCAGCCAGTACATCGCGGCGTCGGGATCTCCCCCGCGGCAGCTTTTGATGAACGCCGAGATCGTATCGTAATGTTCATCCTCATCGGCGTCGTAACGGATCCGGCGTTCGCGGGCGAAAACCTCGAGATCGGCCGGCGTGATCACGGCGTGTTCCGGCAGGCCGAGGACGATCACTTCAAGCGCATTGAGCGCGCGGCGCAGATCCCCATCGCAGAGCACGGCGAGATCGGCCAGGAGCGCATCATCGGTGGTGCAGCCGCGCGCGCCGAGTCCGCGCGCGCCATCGCCCAGGGCGGCGCGCAGCACTCCCGCGATTTCCGCGGCGGTCAGCGGTTCGAGCCGGAAAAGGTGGCTGCGGGACAGCAGAGGCGGATTGACGTAAAACCCCGGATTGTGCGTGGTCGCCCCGATCAGGCGGATCGTCCCTTCCTCGACGTCCGGCAACAGCAGGTCCTGCTGCGATTTATTGAAACGATGCAGCTCGTCGATGAAGAGGATTGTGCCGGAATCAGGCAGGCGCCGAGCGTGGCTCAGGATTTCCCGAAGCTCGGCGACGTTGGACATGACCGCGTTGACCCGCACAAAGCGGCTCTTGGTTTCATGCGCGATCGCTTCCGCGATGCTGGTTTTGCCGCAGCCCGGCGGCCCGTAGAACAGGAGCGAACCGAAACGGTTTTGTGCCACCAGCCGCGGAAGGAGACTCCCCGGCCGCAGGATATGCTGCTGGCCCACCACCTCGCTCAGGCGCCGCGGACGCATCCGGGCTGCCAGCGGCTGGTTTTTCCGCGGCGCGCCATCGGTTGATGCGGAACGCGATGCAGGAGCAGGAGCTGTCGGCTCATCCGCGAAAAGCGAGGGTTGATCGTCGGAGCTCATGCGGTGAATCAGGAATGAACACGATTCCGTCCGAATGGAAAGGGCGGTGTCAGAATAACGCAGGCGTGGTAGGGCGCGGACTCCGCGCCGCGCCGGGCCCAAGGACGTTCCCGGCGGCGAGTGGAATCGCCGCCCTACCGAAGTCGGGTTGAAACCCGCCCTACGATGAAATATCGCGCCCATCCGCCGCGTTTCGTGAAGATGGACGGTCGCAGTCTCGGATATCGCGCTCCCCTGCTTTGGCTGGTCGCGCCATTCATGATCGGGTTGGTCCTCGGCCGGTCCAGTACCTGGGCCCCGCCGATCGTCCAGCTTCTGGTCGCACTCGTTCTCGCCGCCTTCGCCTGTATCGCCACGTGGCGGGTGCGCCGGGGATGGGCGCCGGCCTTGGTGGCAGCCTCGGTTCTCGCCGGAAGCGCGAGCTATCCCCTCCATCGAAGTCGGTTGCCTGATTGGGATGGATTGCCCCCGCGCGAAGCTAAGCTGGTGCTGCGCGTCGACCGGATTTTCGCCCAATCCAATCCGCAAAAAGCCACAGGACTCGCCACGGTCCTCGAAGCGCACGCGCCCTCTCGGGAATTGGGCGGGCAATGCCTCTATTTCTCGCTGGGGCTCAGCCGCCACGAGTTGCCACCGGTGCGTTCCGCGGTGATCTCCGCCCGGGGAATTGTTGCGCCCTTGCCGCGTCAGCCGCCCATCGACACCTTTGACGGTTACCTGGCCAACGCCGGGATGAATTTCCGGCTGACCCGCGGGCGCGTGCTCGCGACGTTGCAGCCGGCCCACCCTTACTATCGTTTTTGTGCGCGGGCCGCCAGGCGGTTCGAGGAAATCCTGGGCTCCGGGGTCGTCGCCAAACGACCCGCGGAAATCGCCGTGCTGCGCGCGATGCTGCTGGGGCA
>CAMAPG010000259.1 GCA_945859965.1 Opitutus sp. GAS368
CGGGAAGAAACTTCAACCACTCGGCGATGTTGCCATCTCCGTGCTCGCTCAGATCGCCGGTCGACACGACGGTCTTGAGGTTGGGCGAAAAACGCTGCTCGTTGACGGCTATTGTGGCCTGATCCGTGACCCGGGTGGATTCCACCTGAAACGGATCCATTTTGACCGCCGCTCCGCCTGGGGGCGACAAATTTACGTTCCGTGTGACGTTTTGCCCCGGGAGAACACTTACCGATAACTCCTGCTTTTCGAGGCCGGTATAAAACACCTCCAGAGTGACCGGCCCGCTCGGCACATTCGCGATCCGATAACTACCGCTTTCATCGGTGAAGGCCTGCAGGTTCGCTTCACGCGCGGTCACGCGAGCGTTGTTCAGGTAGCGGCCGGTCACTTCGTTGATGACCCGACCGGAGATGGTGGCGCTCGGCGCGGAACTTTCATCGGCGCCCTGCGCGGAAAAATTACCCGCCCAAGGCAGGAGAATCAGGATGCATTTAAAAGCAAGGTGGGTGGGGTGGGATTTCATGGCTAAGAAAGGCCAACGAGAATTGAAGCGGATCCGAACCAACGAGCGCAGAGCACGAACCGCTTACGTGGAGGGCTTAAGGGGGAAGCGGAAACCCCGCTCGGCGCGCTCCGCGATATCCGGAGATTAATCGCATCCCGCCGGGCGTGCCATAGAGGAAATTGGTAGCAAGAGGGGGAAAATCGTAACGCCGCCCGGGCGTGTCGATCAGAGCCGGCCACTCACGCCGAACTTGTGTACGAACCTCGCGGGTACCGAATTCACGGGAAGGGAAAGGGGTGACGCACGAACTGCACGAACGACGATCCAAAGGCGAGCGGTTTTATTCATGCACCTGTTCGCTGAGGATAAACGGAAATGAATCATTCCCGCGAAAATGGCCTTGCTGTGTTCCTGGCGAGAATCATGCGTCAACCAAACATGCGACCCTTCTTGATTTTGAACCGTCTCGCGTTCCGCCTGGCGCAAACTTTGGCTGTGTTGCCTTTGATCATGCTAGTCGCGGTCGGGCAGGCCCAGACCTACGACCTCTTGCTCAAGGGTGGCCATCTGATCGACCCGAAGAACGAAATCGATGCGCCGCGAGATGTGGCGATTACCGGCGGCCGTATTGCCGCGGTGGCGCAAGAAATTCCCGTCGGTCGGGCGAAGTCGGTCATCGACGTCACCGGCCTTTGCGTTGCGCCGGGGTTTATAGACATCCATGTCCACGTCTTCGAAAACGACCGCGGCGGCGATCTTTGGGCGGATATCGGGCTGCGGGCGGGTGTTACGACCGCCGTGGATGCCGGTAGTGCAGGCTGGCGCACTTTTCCGGCCGCCCGGCGAGAGGTCATCGAACGTGCACGGACCCGCGTGCTCGCCTTTCTCAACATCGCTGCGGGCGGAATCGGCCGGTCGGAGAATAAATTGGACGATCTCGATCCCGCGGCGGCGGTGAAATTCATCGAGCAGCATCGCGACGCGATCGTCGGCATCAAGACCGCTCACTGGGCCTCCGCCACTTGGGATTCGGTCGAACGCGCGCTCGAGGCCGGACGACTGGCCAACCTGCCCATCATGGTCGACTTTGGACACTTTTTGCCCCAGCGGCCATTCGAGGAACTGGTGGGGAAACGGCTGCGTCCCGGGGACATTTACACGCACCTGTATATTTCAGCGGTTCCCATGCTGGATCACCAGGGCCGGCTGCGTCCTTACCTGCTCGAAGCGCAGCGGCGGGGAGTGATTTTCGACGCGGGCCACGGGCAGGGCAGCTTCTCCTACCGACAGGCCGTGCCCGCCACCCGCGATGGTTTTTGGCCCAACACGATCAGCACTGACATCCACAAGGGAAACATCAACCGCGGCATGAAGGACATGGCCAATGTGATGTCCAAATTTCTGAACCTCGGGCTCTCCCTGCCTGAAGTTATCGCGCGCTCCACGTGGGCCCCGGCGCGCGCCATCCGGCGTCCCGAGTACGGTCACCTCACCGTCGGTGCAGGTGCGGACATCGCGGTGTTCAAGGTCCTCAAAGGTGATTTTGGCTTCTACGACGTCCTGGGCGGGAAGGTGGAAGGGAGCCAGAAAATCGAATGCGAACTGACCCTCCGCGACGGTGAGGTGGTCTGGGACCTCAACGCCCGTTCGATGTCGCGCTGGCAGGATCTGCCTCCGAATGCGCCGACCAAGTGAGCCGGCCTCCCTCTCCGTCTCACTCTTTCTTTCCCGACCACCGCACGGATGGAAAGGCCGTCGAGCTTGAGCGCATTCAGTTTCTTCGCACCGGCGATATCCAGTGGCGTCTCGACTTTCAGAGGTGGAATTACTCAGGGTCCTCCAGCAAGACCAAGCCCGTTCTGGCTTACAAATTCGGCGCCTTCCACTCGGGAATGCCACGAGTTTTAACCTGCTCACGATACCAAACACCGTAGGGCTGGACCGTCGAGAGCGGCGCATGGGCATTCACCATTAGAGGCCGCGCCTCCTTCCAGTGTCGATCCCAGGCTGCGCGCATCGACTGCACCACCTCAGAGTGGGCCGCGGCGACGTCCGTGGTCTGCCCCGGATCCGCTTCCATTTCGTAGAGCGCCTTGCCCACGAGGCGGAACCGCTGGTTACGGACCGCGAAGCCCTCCCATTGAAAGTCATCCGGATTTTCTCCCGGTTTGCAGCGCCAACTCGCATGGGTAAACAAATAGCGGTCCGCCCATGGCGCCTGCGAGTTTTCGAGCAGCGGGATCAAGCTGCGGCCCTCCACCTGATTCCCGGGCAGTTTGGCTCCGGCCAGCGCGGCGAACGTGGGCAAAATATCGAGATGCGCCGCGATGCGATCGATGTCGCGCCCCGGACGAAGCCTGCCGCGCCAGCGCACAAAAAACGGCACCCGCACGCCGCCTTCGTCGACTGCCGATTTCCGGCCCTTCATGCCGGCGTTGTAATACCGCAGGGGCGTGCCGTCCTTGTCGCGGCCCAGCGGTTCGTTCGGCATGCGCTCGCCGACACCGCCACTCATCCCGTTGTCGCTCATGAAAATCACCACCGTATTTTCGGAGAGCCCCCAGGCATCGAGATTCGCCAGAAACCGCCCGACATTCTCGTCGATATTTTCGATCATGCCGTAGAACCCGGCCATTTCTCTGCCTGCCTGCTGGGCGGAAAATCCAAGATCCGTGAAGCGCTTGATATTCTTCGCCGGAGCGACGAACGGAAGGTGCGGCGCGTTCGTGGCGAGGTACGCGAAGAAAGGTTCCTTGCCCGCGGCGTGGCGTTCCTTGATCCAGCCCAGCGCCGCGTTGAAAAAGACGTCGGTGCAAAAACCCCGCGTCTGCACGAAGGTTCCGTTGTGCCGGATGACCGGGTCGTAGTAGCGCCGCTTCGAAGCATCGTCTTTGCCCACTTGGTTGGCCGGCGCGTCGGCGCTCGAGCAGTCCGTGTAGTATTGCCCGATCCCGCCGCCGCCGTGGATAAACACTTCGTCAAACCCGCGCCGCTCGGGCTGATACGGCGCCTCGTCGCCCAAGTGCCACTTGCCAAAAATTCCCGTGGAGTATCCAGCGGACTTCAGTACTTGCGGCAGGGTGACCGCGGCCAGCGTCAGCCGCTCCCGCTCATGAATGGTGTGGGTCACTCCATTCTTCAACGGATCCCGTCCGGTCATGATGGCGGCGCGCGTCGGGGCGCTTACCGGACTCACGAGGAAACGTGTGAAGCGCACGCTGGCATCGTGCATCGCATCGAGGTGCGGGGTCTTTATCCAGGGATGCCCGAGCCGGCCGATCGGGGCGTAGCCCTGATCGTCGGTGATGATCAAAACGATATTCGGCCGCGAGCCGGCCAAGCCCTGTGCCAGGGCAGCGGGTGCCCCGGCCAGGAGACAGGCCAGTGCGGCGAGGAGAAATCGTGCCAACCTGCGAGCGTCCATCATAAGGCGGAAGATTGGTGGGCGTTGCGCTGTAGTGACTGGTTCGGCCTTCATTTTAGCGTTCCGTCCGCGTTGAACTTGGCGCATTCTGCGACGTGATCGCGCTCGATAAGCTCCGCAATCGCCTCGTTGTCTTTGAACACATCGATGGTCGGAATTTTGAACTTCGTCTTTTTCCAACGCCTCAGCTTCTCGAAATTCATTACCAACCGCTCCCCAGTGGTGTCGTCATCGACGATGTAGATCGGGCGACCGTCCCATTTGATGCCGGGGAAAATCTCATGCTTCTGCAACTTATGGTCTGGGGGAAAGGATTCCTTGATCTGGGCAATGACCTCTTCGACATATGCCATCGGAATCATCTCCCACGGCCATTTGATTTCGAGTCGGTCTTTCATTTCTTTGGCCTAAC
>CAMAPG010000260.1 GCA_945859965.1 Opitutus sp. GAS368
TTTGATGTTGGCGACCAACTTCACCCGCATGGACTCGAGCAGGGTGACGGTGAAATTTTCCAGGATACGGCGCTCTTTGTTAATCCGGATCAGCAGATGGAACTTGTCCAAGGCCACCCCCCGCATTTTCACGCCCTTCCGCAACGGCACGCTGTAGGTGACCGCCGACTCCGTCTCGTCCGTCACGGCGATATGAGCGAGGTCGACTTTTGCGACGAGCTCCTCGCCCTGTGGAATCCGCCGCTTGGCCGCCGCATTTTCCGGCGTCTCTCCCCGCTTTTTCCCTTTCTCCCGGTATTTTTTTAAATCGCGCTCGGTGGGCGGATGACTGTTCACCTGCACCGGCCGGTATTGTTCGGCATAGGGTTGTGACGGATCGAAGCGGATGATCGTGACCTGGGTTTTTTCTTTTCCCCGATCATGGGTCTGCGTGGTGGTCGTTTCGGTATAGGCCCAGCGGTCGCTGGTATCCCTTGCTTTGGCAAAAACCTCCTTGAGCAGGGGCGGAATTTCAGCCTGCCCCGGGCTCGCGAGCGCCAGCGCAACGGTCAGGAAGAAAAAGGGCGCCATCAGAAATCCTGTCCGGGTTTGCATGAACCCGAAATTACAGAAACGGAACCGACAGCCAATCCCGGAGCGGCGGGCATTGATTTGGCCGCGTGCGCTAAATCGATCCCTTTGCCCAGTTCGAATTGGCAACCGACCGCACCCACCACCGCATGCGCGCGATCGAGGCCGAGTTCACGGAGGAATCGCGCGAGGCTTTCAAAGCCCGTGCAGTGCGCCCCAGGAGATAGTCCACGCCGATTGCGCGCAGGCGTTCCGCAGTCCACGCGATGGTTTCTTCCGTCGCCAAATCGAGATGAAGGCCGCACCCCCTGAAACGCCCGGCACCTGGAGCCACTTTACTGTTTCCATGCCCGTCTTCCCCCGCTCAATGGGACACGGTGAACCCACTGTCGCCCAACCCCGCTGTCACGCCGGCTTCCCAATCTCGGACGATAATCGCCCTGGCCGCCGCTCTCCTCGCCCTTGCGGGCCTCGTAAGCTACCACAATAGTTTTTCCGGCGCACTGGTGCTCGATGACCAGCAGGCCATCATCGAGAACCGGACCATTCGCCAACTCTGGCCGCCGGGACCAGTCTTGGCGCCGCCCAATGAGTCGGGCGTCGGCGGCCGTCCTCTGGCCAATCTCTCCTTTGCCCTCAACTACGCCATCAGTGGCCTCGGCGTTGGGAGTTATCATGCCGTCAACCTCGGACTGCATCTGCTCAGCGCCTGCACGCTGTTCGGCCTCGTGCGACGCACCTTTCTGCAGCCGGTCTTGCGGGAGCGTTTTGGCCCCGCCTCCCTTCCGCTGGCCTTCTTCACGGCCCTGCTCTGGACCGTCCATCCGTTGCAGACGCAGGTGGTGGATTACATGTCCCAGCGCACCGAGGCGCTGATGGCCCTCTTTTACCTGCTCACCCTCTATTGTTTCATCCGTGGCACCGAAATCGCCTCATCGTCACGCTGGTGGCTACGCCTTTCGTTCGCCGCGTGCCTGCTGGGCACCGCCAGCAAGGAGATCATCGCAACCGTCCCCATCCTGGTGCTGCTCTATGATCGTACCTTTGTCGCCGGAACCTTTCGCGAAGCCTGGCGCCGGCGGAAAGGCTATTACCTCGCGCTCGCTTCCACCTGGATCGCGCTGGCGTTCCTCATGCAAGGGATCGCCCATCGCGGCGTCGGCACGGACGGCGGAATTAATCCAGCCGGCTATGCCCTGATCGAATGCCGTGTCATTCTCAACTACCTGCGCCTCTCACTCTGGCCGGATCCCCTCGTCTTCGACTATGGGCGGGGGGCGGAGATGAGACAGACGCTGGCGGAAGCCGCACCCTATGTTCTCGGGATCGCAGTCTTCATTACCGCCACGGCCGTGACTCTGCGGAGAAACCCGCCGCTTGGATTTGTCGCGTGCTGGCTGCTGGTGATTCTTGCGCCCACTTCGAGCGTTGTACCGCTCTACACCCAGCCCATGGCCGAAAGTCGCATGTATTTGCCACTGGCGGCGGTGATGACGGCACTGGTCCTCGGCGTGCATGCTCTCGCCGGCCGACGGGGTTTCCTCCTTTGCCTGGCCTTGGCGATCGGCGGCTGCGCCGTCACGCTCCGGCGCAATCCAGTCTACCGCAGCCCAGAAAGCCTGTGGCGGGATACCCTCGCCAAAAAACCCAGCGCCCGCGTCCACAACAGCCTCGGTTTCGTTCTGACCGAATTAGCGCGGGAAGACGAAGCCCTCCCCCACTTTGAAGCCGCGCTCGCGCTGGCTCCCGACTATGACAGCGCCCATAATAATCTGGGCAAGCTCCTGAGCGGGAAAGGACGTTTTGACGAAGCAATCGCCCATTTTCAGCAGGCCTTGCAGTCCAATCCCGGCCATGCCTACGCCCACAACAACCTGGGCAATGCCTTGATCGAAACCGGCCAGGCCGCCCGCGCCTTGGTTCATTTCGAAGCGGCGGTTCGCTACCGGCCCGACTACGACAGCGCCGTCAGCAATTTCGGCGCCGCGCTGCTCCAAACCGGACGAACCCAGGAAGCAGTCGAGCAATTGAACCATTCGCTACGGCTTATTCCGGACAATTTCCAGGCGCACTACAATCTCGGCTCCGCGCTCGTCGAACTCGGACAACTCGCGGAAGCGACCAGTCATTTCAAAGATGCCTTGCAATTAAACCCGGGTTTGACCCAGGCGCAGCTGCGCCTGGGCGACGTCCTGATCCAGCAGGGAAAAATCGATGAAGGAATGCTGCAACTCACGGCCGCAGTGCAAAAAAATCCTGGGCGGGCGGACGTCCAAATCGCCCTGGCCACCGCCTTGCTTCAACTGGGCCGGGGGAAGGAAGCCATTCCGCTTTTTACCGCGACGGCACCCGCCTTCGCCACCAATGCCAAACTCCAGAGCGCTTTCGGCATCGCCTTCGCGCAAGCGGGCCGGTTCCCGGAGGCGATTCGGCAGTTCGAAAAGGCCGTCGAGACAGCTCCGGGCGATCTCGGCGTACGCTTCAATCTCGCCCTCGCCTTGATTGAGGGCCACCGCCGGCCCGAGGCCATCGCCCAACTGGAGCAGATTTTGCGAATGAAGCCCGACTTTACCAAAGCCCGCCAAAAGCTCGACCAGTTGCTCGCAAGCCAAGCCGGACCAAGTCGCTCTCCCTAAAGACCCAGGGCTTGGATCCGGCGCAAGCGGCTTGGAAAGATGCAACCACGTAGCTGCTATTATAGAGTGTAGAGTTGGCAGCGTAACGGGGATTCAGCCATAAGGCTGGGATGGCTAACCCCCACCCCGCTTCACTCACCCGCCGCGACTTCATCGCGTGGGCTGGTCTGACCGCCGTCGCCACTTGCCTCGTGTCTTCTTCCCAGCCGCTCGTCGCGGCGACCTCCCAGCCGACGAGGTCATCAGGCCGCTACGACATCGCTGTGCTCGAAAAATGGTTTTTTGACGGCGGCACCAATGGGCAGTTCAAATATACTCCGGACCAGATGGCGCAGACGCTCGACGAGATCGGGCTCGATCTCGAACTCACCGTGCGGAAGCAAGGCCACCTCACGCCCGAGAAAGCGCCGGATGAACTGCCCGTGATGGCAGCCGCGCTCGCCCGGAAGCAGCGCCGGATCCTCTGCCTGGCAATGGACACCGTGCGGCCCGACGAACCACATTGGGAAAAGGCGATCCGTACCGCCCGGCAACTCGGCGTGTTGCAATATCGCCATCGCGGCTTCCGCTACGTGGCCGGCCAACCGCTCAAAGCGCAGATCGCCGACTTCCACGCCATGGCGAAGGAATTCGCCGCAGCAAATAAGGAGATCGGCATCCAGGCGGTCTACCAGATCCACTCCGGCGCGCAGATGGCCGGCAGCGCGGCCTGGGACCTCGACCTGATTCTCGGCGAGATCGATCCCAAATACTTCGGCGTGGCTTTCGATATCTGCCACGTGATGGTCGAACAAGGTCTGGCTTGGCCGACCGCGGTGGAACTGCTCGCCCCGCGGACCGTCGCCTTGTGCGTGAAGAGCTTCAAATGGGACGGCGACCAGCGCGTTTCGGTTCCGCTGGGCCAGGGTCGCGTGAAAAAAGCCATCATCGACCAAGTCATCGCCAGCCACGGCGGTCCCCTGCCCGTCTATCTTCATAACGAGTATTTCATGGGCACCGCCGGCAAACTCGCGCCCGTCCCCTTTGCCCAGCGCGCGCCGATCGTCGAAGCCTTCCGCGCCGACGCGGCCGTGTTGCGCGAGTGGCTGGGCGTGAGCGGCTGAGGAAGCCGCTATTTCGAATGTGGAAAGCGG
>CAMAPG010000261.1 GCA_945859965.1 Opitutus sp. GAS368
AAGCGGTCGAGAAAAAGGCTGTTCTCAAGCTGGAAACGCGGGATCGCGAGGAAGAGCAGGCCCGACACCGCCACCACTCCCGCAAAGAGCACCGCGGCCAGGACCGCCACCCGCCAGTCAATCACTGCGCGCACTCGCCGGAGCAGGTGCGGCCAGTCTGCCTGCGGCACCCACGACGGCATGCTCAACGGCGCACCCCAGGTGAAAAGTGGCGTCCGCGCCGGCGGATCCTTCGCCTCCGCCGCATCGACCAGCGTGATGATGAACAACAGCGCGAGGGCGCACGCCGTGAACACCAGGATCTGCGCCGCAAACGCGAGCGACACCGTGAGCACGCCCGCCACCACGACTAGGAACAATCCCAGGACGATCAGCTGCAAATCGTCGCGCCGCTGCCGGTAGCTGATCGTCCGATAAAAAATCAGCATCAGGTCTAGCCGGACCATCGGCGGCAAAACCTGCGCGGTGAACCAGATGTCCCCGAGAAAAACCGCCACGATGACGGGAAACGCCATCGCGTGCATCCAGCGCGGGACCCGGTCGGGCAGCGTCGGCCAGATCAGCGTCGCCACGATCGCCACCGTGTTGAGCACCAGCAGCGTCCAGGCATCGACTTCGAGATAGAACACCGTCCAAGTCGAAAACAGCGCGAGCGCCGCCCCCAACAGCCATTTGAGCTGGTGAAGTTCGTCGCGCGTCAACTGGGGCGGCTTGTTCATGCGCAGGTTAAACGGCGGCGTTTTTTTCCCCGTCGACATACGCCGCCACCCCCCGAACGCCGTCCGGAGCAAAGGTGATGATATTTTTGCGGCCAATCGCGACAGGGGAAACCCTCCCCGCTCCCGACCCCGCCGTCGCCGCGGCCAGGGTTCCCGCGGGATCGCCGACCGGTTCAATTACGGCCAGCTGATTGAGAAAAGTTTCGAGATCGTGGATCCGGCGGACGGGGCGCGTGGATTCGCGATTGAGCGCGACTCCCGTGAGTTTCCCGGCGCGAAACAAATCCTCCGTCAACGAAGCCGCGAAGCTCAACAGGAGCTCAAATTGCTCGGGGTGAATCCAGGTTTCGGCCGGGGTCTGCAACCAGACCGAAAACGCCTCCTGGCTTTCCGCGGCGAATTGCCGGACGAGGAGCTGCTGCAGCCGCGCACTCGCCTTCCAGTGGATCAGCCGATGGGAATCGCCCGGCGCATATCTCCGCAACGCGAGCAAATCACCTCCGCTGCCCGCACGGGCCACGCGGGATCCCGCCGTTTGCGGCCGGGACGACGCGGCACCCCAGCGCTGGTAAGCCACCGTCGCGGGCCAGACGATCACTTCGCGGCGCAACGAGGTTCCGATTTGTTTGCGGAGAAACCCGAAAGGAAAAAACGAACCCACCCCTTCGAGTGCAAGCCGCTGCACCCCGCGGCGCGTGGGCTTGAACACCCAGTCGAGCCGCGCGGTGCCAGCCGGATCGAGCCGGTCGCGCAGAAAAAGCCGGCTGCGGGTCCGGGTTTTTTCCGCCGCCGCCAGAATTTCCTTCAAGGGGCGCGCCTTGGCTTTCCGGCTGTCTCCTGAGCCCGAGGTCAGCGGCACGCGCGGCGCCAGGCTGGCCGACAGGTCGAACCACAGGCCGTAGGTCGGCAGGAATTTCTTGGCATTGCGCAATTCAAGCGTCACGAGCGTCTCGTGCCCCACCCGCAACGGGGGCACAACCTGCAGGCGCCAGGCCACTCCGCGCAGGTTGATCCACGACAGCACGCCGCTGAGAATCAGGCAGGCGAGCAGCAGCGACAGCGTGATGAAAAGAATATTGTTGGCCGAGTTGTACGCCGCGATGCCGATGCCGAGAGACAGGCCGATCAGCACGATGCCCGAGGGCGTGGGCAGGATCCGGTGGCCGTTCTGCGGGTAAACCAGCTGCCAGACCAAATCGCTCCACCGCCAGCGCCACCGTTCCCCGGTCCGACCGCCGGGTCCATGCCAGCCCTCGTCGCTGTCGCGCCGAACGTTCAACGCCGAACGCTCAACGTTTAACGCCGAAGTGGTGAATTCCGAAATTGGACGTTGGGCGTTCAACGTTGAAAGTTGAGCGTTGAAACCACCGGTCAGACCGGTGCCGGAATGCTCGCCACGATCCGGCGCAAGGCCGCGACCACCGTGCGCCGTTCCTCCAGCGCGTCGCTGGTCTGCCGGACCAGTCCCAGGCGGTGCGCCAGCACCGGACCGACCAATTCCGTCACATCCTCCGGCACGACAAAATCGCGGGCGTTCACGAGCGCGCGCGCCCGGGCCGCCACCTTGAGCGCCAGGCCGCCGCGCACACTGGCGCCGGACCGGAACTCGACCTCGGTGCGCGTGGCCGTGACAATTTTCAGGATGTAATCGAGTACGCTGTCCTCGACAAACACCTGGTGCGCGAGCCCCTGGAGTTGCAAAATGTCGCTGCGGGTCACCACGGGATTCAGCGCGATCGCATCATAGGCCAGCTGTGCCGACCGGAGGATTTCCCGTTCGTCCGCAGGCTGCGGATAACCCATCTGCAGGCGCATGAGAAAGCGGTCCATCTGGCTCTCCGGCAGCGGAAACGTGCCTTCGTAATCCACCGGGTTCTGTGTCGCGAAGACCATGAACGGGGTTCCCACCGCGTGGGCCTCGCCATCGACCGTCACCCGCGCGCGGTCCATCACCTCGAGCAGGGCCGACTGGGTTTTCGGCGTGGCCCGGTTGATTTCGTCCGCCAGCACGACATTGGCGAACACCGGTCCTTTCTTGAACACAAACTCCTTGATCGTCTCGTCGTAGATCGCAACGCCCGTCACATCGCTCGGCAAGAGGTCGCTGGTAAACTGGACGCGGGAAAATGTGCAGTCCATCGACCGCGCGAGCGAGTACGCCAGCGTCGTTTTGCCGACACCTGGCAAATCCTCAATCAGCAGATGGCCGCCGGCCACCAGACAGATAACGACCTGTTCGATGACCCCATCCTTGCCCTTGATCGTGAGCTTCATGTTGGCCCGCAGACGGTCCAACGCTGCTTTCGCCGCGGAAATTTGGCCGGCCTGCACAAAATCGCTCATGCGCCAAGCATGCGGGGACAGGTGCCGCCGTCAACCAGCGGAAGGAATGTGGAAAGGCGGAAAGAAGGGATCAGCCAGAGGGACACCCGTGCCTCAGGACTCGGCTTCCGTTCCTGCTTTCCCACTTTCCACATTAAATCCGCCTCATCCCAATATTTCCAACAGCCGCGTAAACAGGCGGTTCACCTTCCCCTGGTTTTCCTTCACGAGGTCCTTGAATCGGGCGAAATCGATTTCGGTTCCCTCCAGGCCGTTCGCGTAATTGTCGATCAGCGCGAGGCTGTTGTAGCACAGGCCGATCTCGCTGCAGAGATCCGCCTCGTGCGCCGCCGTCATCCCAACGACATCGCCCCAGTTCTGCAAAATCCGGATCTCCGCCTTGGTCTCAAAACGCGGCCCGCGCATTTGCACATAGACCTTGCCCGTCTGCACCGTGAACTCGGGCGCGAGCTTCTGCACCAGCAGAGGACTCAGGTTGTTGGCGATGACCGGCGCCCCGCCTTTCAGCTCCTGGTCGAAAAACGTCGCCGGCCCCTGCTGCAGGCCCACGTAGTCGCCGCAGGAAACCAGCGTGCCCGGCGGCAGGTTGTGCTTCAGCGAGCCGACCGAGTTCAGCGAGACGATTTCCTTGAACCCCAGGTCGGCGAGCGCGCGGATGTTCGCACGGTAGTTGATCGCGTGCGGCGGGAGAGGAACCCCATACCCGTGACGGTTGATCAGCACCTGCTCGCCGCGCGCCTTGTACGAAACCGCGCCATAAGGCGTCTCGATCGTTTTCACGTCCCAAGCGGCGAAGAGATCGGAGTTCACGATACTGGTGCCACTGATGAACGCGACTTTCATGCCCGCATCGTCCGCAGCCCCCCGCGAGCGGGCAAACTCTTTTCTCGCCCCTGAGCCTCGGCGAAATATCAACAAGTAGGGCGGGTCTCTGACCCGCCCTTCAGTCCAGTCCCGAATGGCAGGTCGGAGACCTGCCCTACTGTTTCTGTTCTTATCCTTACTACCATGCCCCTCATCGACAAGCCACTGCCGGAACTCTTGAAATACCAGGGCCGCAATCCGCGGCCCCATGACTTCGATGCCTATTGGGCGGAAGCGCTGCGCGAGCTCGATGCCACCGATCCGCGCCCCGAGCTGCGTCCCAACCCGTTTCTGGCCACGCGGCATGCCGACTGTTTCGACCTCTGGTTCACCGGCGTCGGCGGG
>CAMAPG010000262.1 GCA_945859965.1 Opitutus sp. GAS368
AGGTGGAGCAATGGATCCTGGGCTGGGGCGCGGCCGCCGAAGTGACCGCCCCTCCGGAACTTCGCGAACGCATCCGGCAGACGGCGGCCGCATTGGTGAAACTTTACCGGGAGTGAGATCTGTCCGACCGTTGGCCGGCCCCGTTCGTAGTGTCCTAATTTCAGCCTACAGCATGCGTGGTAGGGCGGTGACTCCGTTCCGCGCCGGGCATAAGGACATTCCCGGCGGTGATCCTCCGTCGCCGAGCCTATGGAGGACAAGGCGGCCTGTCCACCGAAGGCTCGGCGTAGGTGGAAGTCACCGCCCTACCAAATTAGGACTACCGCCCCGTTATCGGGCTTCATCAAGCCAGGTCAGCGGACTTTTCGTGCTGCTGGGCGCGCGCGATATCCCGGGGAACGAAGAAAAAGAAGGAGATCACCAGGAGCAGGGCGGCGAAGAAATAGAGAAAGGCGGAAAAGCCGAAAATCGCGCCCAGCCCGAGATCCTTTTTCAGGATGCCAGTCAACAGCACCCCGACGCCCCCGGCCGCAGATCCGCACAAATTCAGCACCCCGATGGCGGTGGAACGAAAGGCCGGGGGCGTGATGTCGCAGATGATGGGGTGCTCATTCGCCGAACCGAGGGCCCGGATGAACGAGGAGAGCGCCAGCGCTGACCCGACGAGCACGAGGCTCGGTGTGCCGATAAAAAACAAAATGAACGGCGCGCTGGCGACGAAGGAGGCCGCCTTGAGCAAAACCCGGTAGCGCGCGCCTCGCCGGGCCCCTTTGTCGGAAATCCAACCACTGAGGGATATCCCGAGAAAGACCGGCCCCATATACAGACCGAATCCGGTGATGCTGGCGGAGCCCAATCCCAAGCCATAATTCTCCCGGAAATAAAGCGGCAGCCAGGTCGCCAGGGGCCAGGACGCGATTCCCACGACCATCGTGGAGGCCAGCATGACATGGAACGACGGAACCCGCGCCAAATAGGCATACGCCGGCCATACCCGGGGTTTCCGAACGGCAGTGGTTGCGGACGGAATCGGGGCTGCATCCACCAAAAAGCGCCGGGAGAGCATCGCCAGCCCGAGCCCAGCGCCTCCCAAAAGCCAGAAACCCCACCTCCAGCCATAATGTTCGGCCAGGGTGCCGGCGACCATTCCGCCTAGCAGGGTTCCCACTTGGAATCCGCTGAGATGAAAGCCCATCGCCCGTCCCCGGGTGGCGGTTCCATGATAGTCCCCCAACAGCGCCGCTGCCGCCGGCATATAAAAACATTCCGCCAGTCCAAGACCCGTGCGCAAAAAATAGAGCTGGGGGACCGTGGTCGCACAACCGGTCAGGAACGTGATCCCGCTCCAGAGCGTGAGGCTCCAGAAAATGATCCGGCTGCGGGAATACCGGTCCGCCACACTTCCCGCCACCACGGAAAACAGGGCGTACGTCCAGAGGAACATCGACCCCATGATTCCGATGTCCGTATCCGTCCCACCAAACTCTTCTTTCAGGGGCGGAATGACCGACGACAGGGCCGCCCGGTCGGCATAATTGAGCCCGGCGGCGAAAAACAAAAACCAGGCAATGCGCCACGGTTGCGAAAGCCCGCCGGACCGAGCGGAAGGAACCGGCGATGCAACACCGGTCATGGGGAAAGGAAATCTCCAGTCGACATCAGCTAAGTCTGAATTCCACCGATCAGCCAGGAGAGCGGGAGATATTGATCCGGCGAACCCAAGCCATACCGCCGGCCCAGGCCGTGTTCACGGCCTCCGTAATAGGCCCCATCTTTCCGGCGCTGGCCGTCCCACCAGGTGGATACGTGCCGGTAGATCTTGCCCTGGGTATAGACCTTTTTGCCCGCCGCCAGGTCGAACAGCCGCAGCGTGATCGCCACCCCTCCGTTCGCGCGGACATTCACGTGGTCCGCAGTCTTGTGAAAGTGAAAGAAGTCGTCCGCATTTTCCGGACACCTCAGCTTCGGCTCCGCCAGCATCGCGTCGATGCCCGGCTTCACGTGGGAATACAGGTAACGGGATCCGGTTTGATCGATCAGGAACATGGTCCGGTACATCGTCAGGAAGGGAAATCCGTTGGGCGCCATCTCCACGAACGTATCCAGCACCTCTTTCACCAGCGGTGCCTTGTGATGGGCGTACTCCGGCAGCGTGTTTTCCCACACCGAGATCGCCATCCCGAGCAGTTCGAACACCAGCCATTCGCGCCGGGGTTTTTCCTTTTTGAAATTCCATTTCCCGAGCACCGCCTCCAAGGCCCGTCGCGCCGGTTCGACCACCGTCCGATCGCCGCTGGCGCGATAATAGAGGCCGAGGCCCATGATCATCAGGATGGTGTAACGCACATCCGGCTTGGTGGCGTATTTCTCGCGCCAATCGAGATCGAGGCTCCGGTAGATGGGAAACTCATGGAAGCTCCCCACCGGCCACATGTCGCCGATGCGTTCAGGCATGACATCCCGCAAAATTCTTCCGGCCGCCTCGATATACCTCGGCTCGCCCAAGACCCGCCCGGCCTCCGCGAGATAGCCCGCGAGGCTCGCACGATAACCGATCGATTCGGGAAAAATCGATTCGGGCGGGACGTAACGCCCCCGCACGTCCAGCCGGCTGACAATAAACTCGCAGAGCTCCACGGCATGCGCCGCCCGTTTTTGGTCGAGTCGCCCCGGGATTCGCTGCCCGATGCGAAAGCCGGTCTCCGGCCATCCGTCCGCACCGTTGGATTTGGTCTTGGTTGGTCTCATGATTTGAGGGAATGATCGAGGGGTTGAAAAAAGGGCTCCTTAAACAGCTGGGAGAGCTCGGGCCACGGCGCGGAAGCGCGCGTCCATGGCATCTACGATTTGAATGGGCCCCTGATGGCCAAACCGGTTTAGCCACGAAAGAACATAAGTTTCAGGGGCTGCGGAAGAATCTCTATTGCGCTTATAAGCGCGCGGGAGAGTCGAGTCGGAGCCCCGGAAGCCTTGTGTTCTTTCGTGGCAAAAAATTCCGAGGCTTGGGATTTGGCCACGGCTCCCCGTTATCCTTGGGTCCATTTAAATCGAAAAGGCTCTAGGTTTCCAACTCCGCGACTCCGATGCCGTCGAGCTGCTCCGAGGGATTCAGTCCATTCCCGACATAATACATCAGGGTTCGTCCCGGCAGATGCACAATCGACGGATAGCAGGTACCCTTGCTGTCCCAGCCTTCCGCCGAAACATCCAGCACGGGATCCGGGTGCCAGCGAAAATTAAGCCCATCGGGACTCTCGGCATAATAGATCCGGTAGAAACGGCCGTCCGGGGTGGAGCCGCTGAACCACATCAGGAATTTCCCGTCCCGAAACTCGACGTGGGGCTTCGAACTCGTCGAGCCCACCGCGCCGAGCGGAGCGGGTTTACTGAACACCGCGCCGGCGGGATGAGGCTCGAAGGTGTGTCCTCCGTCGCGGGAGATCGCCAGCGCGATCGAGATGCGGTGGAAGTCAGGCCGGGGCTTGTAGAGGGCCGTGTACCACATCCAGTACTCCTCCCCCACTTTCAGCACCGCGCAGGATCCGCTGCCATGTTCGTCGCACGCTCCGCGACGGTCGGGCTGGATCACCAGGATCCCCGATCTCCGCCACGTGAGGCCCGCATCGTCGCTTTCCGCCATCGTCGTGCCCCATTTTCGAAACGTGATTCCGTAAGGCAGCAGGCCGCCGTCCCATGATGCGTAATACATGTGCCAGTGCTGGTCGGTCACCTGCACAATCCAAGGATACCCCGCCCACTTCGAATCCACCGATCCTTCCGGCCCCACATCGAACGTCGGGTTAAGCGGATTTTTTTTCCACGTCAGCGGATCGTGGATCGAGGCCTCCGCCATGCCCATCCGCAGCGTGTATTCCCTCCGGCCACTCGGCTGCGTGAACGGCTGGCGGCCTTCATAGTACATTCTCAGCGTCTCGCCCATGACGATCACATGCGGGGATGACGGATTGCAGTCCCAAGCGCCGTCGGCAGTGGGGCCGAGCACACGGCCAAGTTTTCTCCAGCGCTGCAAAGGCGCGTGGACAGAAGGGGGTAAGGGATTATTCACCGATCAACTCCGGGGATAAGGGGGGTATGCGCAGAAACCGTCTCTGGCTTCCTCATGTATTGACGGGGTGAAGGGGGTGTCAATGTCCGCGCCGCCACGCGAGGCGGGCTAGAATTCTGCGAACCGACCGGCGAAACCCCGGTCGGTAGAGGAGCATTAACGAAACTCATCCGGCCACTTACATCAGTCACGACCATGAAAGC
>CAMAPG010000263.1 GCA_945859965.1 Opitutus sp. GAS368
ACCCGGCGGCGACGCGACATAGAGCGAACCCGCCAGCCAGCATCCTCCCTGGGGAAAGGTCATCTTGTCGGCGAACACCGTGCTGCGGTCGAAAACCCCGTCACCATTCGTGTCTTCCAGCATGAGCACCCGGTTCGGCAACTGTTCTTCCAGTCCTTTGCGATTCAGGTTCACTCCGGCTGCATCGCCCACGAACAGGCGCCCGCGGTCGTCAAAGCACCCCATGAGGGGATAATTCACGAGCGGCGGCGCAGCCGCGACCACCAGCTCGAGCCCCGGCGGCAGCTCGGCCTTCGGCGCGACGTTTTCCGCCGCGTTTCCTGCCAACACGCAGCCGAGTGCTCCGGTCAGGGTCAGGATCCGCGAAAAAAATCCAAGGTGGGCGAGGTTGATCCGCACAACGGCCATAAGGGGGTAGCCGCGGACGTTGACGGACCTGGGTGGCGGCTGCAATCACCCGCGCAACCGGGTGGTGACTTAATTTCTCCGGCCCTGATCCCCATTGAACGTCCCTCACGCTCGTAACGTTCTCGTTGCGCCCATTGCTGTTCGCGCAACGTGAATCCGCGGTCCATTTGGACTTTCACCCATTAAGTGAAAGTCGGCTATCGGCCACGGGATAAAAACCGGCGATGAAACCGTGCAGGTACTCCCGAAAATGCCGCCAAGAGATGCCCGGCAGGGGCTGGATCAACTTTCACTTAATAGGTGAAAGTCGAGGTTCGCCTTCGGGGCTTTTTGTCTTCGGTCGGGTCTAAAACAAAGACGCGCCCGCCACCGGCCGCGACCGATCGGCGACCCACTCGCTCCAGGATCCGGGATAGAGCTTCGATCCGGGCAGCCCCGCGTACTCCATCGCAAACAGATTGGCGCACGCCGTGATGCCCGAGCCGCATTGGTGCGTGACGTTTTGGGGCGTCCGGCCTCCAAGCAGGCTCGTGAATTCACGGCGGAGCTCCGCCGGCGGACGGAACGTGAGATCCTCCTTCAGATTGGACTTATAAAACCGATTCAGCGCGCCCGGAATATGGCCGGCCACGGGATCCATCGGTTCTTTTTCACCGCGATACCGTTCCACCGCCCGCGCATCAAGAATCACACTGGCGGGATCCTCCAACCGGCTGAGCACCGCCGCCGTGTCGCGCACGAGCGACGCATCCGCCTTCGCCACCAGGGGCGCAGCCGGCCGCGCGGGAGGAACGGCGGTCGTCACCGGCCGGCCTTCCGCCACCCAGCGCGGGAGTCCGCCATCGAGGAGATAAACAGCCTTCAAGCCGATCCATTTCGCCATCCACCACAGACGGGCCGCGTAAAGCCCGCCGGCATCGTCATAGGCCACCACGTGCGACTCCGGCGTCACGCCGTGCCGGCTTAAAAATGCCCCGAAATCCGCCGGCGCCGGGAGCGGATGCCGGCCGTTGCGGCCGGTTTTCGCGCCGGACAGCGCTTCGTCCACCGCCGCAAAATGCGCTCCAGGCAAATGACCCTCGCCATAAAGGCGCGAGCCGCGGTCCAGATCCACCAGATCGTGACGGCAATCAAAGATCACCCAGGCCGGGTCGTTGAGGTGCGGGGCGAGCTGTGTAGCGTTGATGAGCATGACGGATCGGGGGCTCTCCCGTCAGCGTCTTCCCGCCGGCGATCCGACTCAAGCCTTGCTCGTGTCCTCATTACGCCGATCGAAACGTTGCCGCGGCAGCATCTCGTGATTTTTCAGCAGGCGGAAGGTTCACCACCACGGTGACAAGACCCGACGGCGAACCGCTGAAATCGAACCGCTGGTCCGCATCGACTTTTACCTATTAAGTAAAAGTCGATCCAACCCCTGCCTGCCATCTCTTGGCTCCGTTTCCAGCAGTACAGACACCGTTTCATCGCCCTTTCGTTTATCGTGGCTGATGACCGTTTTTACTTAATAGGTAAAAGTCACAGCTGCCCGCCGAGACAGCTTTCTCGAACAGTAAGGTGCGCGACGAGGGCAGAGCCGGAGAAATTAAGACCCTACGCGCTGACCGATGCGTTGACGTCACCGCTCACCTGGCTCCTCATCGCCGAGCCCCCCCAATCGCGCCTCCCCCGCGCGTCTGCCGATCCCTCCCCTGCGACTTGGGATCAACCAAATCCCCCATGCGCCCGATTGTTCAAATTTCCCTCGATCTCACTAATCTTACCGAAGCGCTGAGCACGGCGGCACTCGCGCGCCGCGCCGGCGTCGATTGGCTGGAGGCCGGCACGCCGCTCATCCTCGCCGAGGGATTGCATGGGGTCCGCGCCTTGCGGGCGGCGTTTCCCGGCGTGCCGATCGTCGCAGATCTGAAAACCATGGATGGCGGTTATCTCGAAGCCGAGATGATGGCCAAGGCCGGGGCGACCCATGTCGTGGTCATGGCGCGCGCCCATCCGGAAACCATCAAATGCGTGGTCCAGGCGGGTCGCGATTACGGCGTCAAGGTGATGGGCGACAATCTCGGGTGTCCGGACATGGTCGCGGGCGCGAAGGAACTCGAGGATCTCGGCTGCGACTTCGTCATTCACCACATCGGCTACGACGAGCGCCGGGGCATCGCGGCGCGCGGCCAGCGGATGCCGAGCCCGCTCGATCAATTGCGCGCGGTGGTCGCCGCCGTGAAGGTACCCGTACAGGCCGTGGGCGGGCTCACGCTGGAACAGGCGATTCAGACGCCCGCCTACGGTGCGCCCCTCGTCGTCATCGGGGCTCCGCTCGCGGTCGACGCCGATTCGTTCGCGACCGCCTCGGGCGATCTCGAGGGCACGCTCCGCCTCATCTGCGAACGCGTGCACGCATACGGGGAAGTTCCTCCCCGCTAAACCGTGGGGCGAGCAGGTCACCTCGTTGAGAGCGTGCCCTCCATCTTGTCCTCCATAGGCCGGGCGACGGAGGAACGCCCGGCGAAGGAGGGCAACTTGTATTCCCAGAAGATAAGTGGTTTCGGTTCGTTTCGCGGCGGCCGCTGACCCCACTCTCCCTCTTTACCCCATGCGAATCACCGAACGAGAAATCAGCTATGTGAACGAAGTGCTCCGGCACCAGTTTCGGACCACCGCCAGTGCCGGGATGGGCGGCCGGCTCGAAACCGCCTTTGCCGCCAAGTTCGATTCCGGGTTCGCCATCGCATTCGCCAATGGCACGGCCACGTTGCACGCCGCCCTGGCCGCGGCGGGCGTGGGGCCGGGCGACGAGGTCATTGTCCCGCCGCTGACGATGGCCGCCACGTCGCTCGGCGTGCTGCACACCGGCGCGGTGCCGGTCTACGCGGACGTGGATCCCGACACATGGAACCTGGACCCGCGTTCCGTGCAAAGCCGGCTCACTCCCCGCACCAAGGCGATCATCCCCGTTTCGCTCTATGGACTGCCGTCGGATACCGGTCCCCTGATGGCGCTCGCCCTGGAAAAAAATCTCTTTGTGCTGGAGGATGCCGCGCAGTGCTTCCTCGGCCGGAACCACGGCAAGGTCGTCGGCAGCATCACCCATGCCTCGAGCTTCAGCTTTCAAAATTCCAAGCACATGAGCTGCGGCGAGGGCGGCATGATCACGACGAACGACGCGGACCTCGCGGACAAGATCCGCCGTTTCAGCTGTCTCGGCTACGGCGCGGTGAGCGGCGGGGCGGGCAAAGGGAAGATTTCGCGCGAGACGATCCAGGATCCGGGCTACCTGCGCCACACGTCGATCGGCTGGAATTATCGCCTTTCCGAACTGTGCGCCGCCGTGCTGCTCGGCCAGGTCGAGCGGTTGGATGAACTCGTCCAGGAACGCCTCGATTCCGCCCAAGCCCTCGCCGAGGCCGTCGCAGGCTGCGCGTGGCTGATCCCGCAGAAAGTCCCGGCGGGCATCGTCCATTCCTATTGGTGCTACACCTGCCGGCTGGCCGACGACGTGGCGTTTTCCTGGCAGGACTTCCGGAAAAAATATCTGGAAATGGGCGGCGACGGATTTTATGGCGCCTGGGCCGTGAACTACCTGGAGCCGGCCTTCCGCGGGAAACGGTTTGGCGACTGGCAAACCCAGTCGCTCGAAACCGGCCTGTGCCCGGTGGCGGAACGGCTGCAGCCGCGGCTCATGCAATTCAAGACCAACTACTCCGACCCAAAGCGCCGCCAAAACGCGGCGGACGCGATGCGGAAGACCATTGCGTTCTTTTCTTGAGCGCGGTGAGCCGCGGGAAGCGGACGGCCCTAGCACTACTCGGTTCGGTTTGTGGGCGGGGCGCCCTCACCCCGCAT
>CAMAPG010000264.1 GCA_945859965.1 Opitutus sp. GAS368
GGTCGATTGGGCCGACGGCCGGGTTTCAGCCACGCTGGGTTTTTACGACCTCGCCATGACCAGGGTCGTTTTAACCCCGGCACACTTTCGCCGATCACCGGCATGAACTATATCATTCTCCTCGCGAAAACCGTCACCCGGGGCCTGGATCTCAGCCTGACCGCCAGGCCGCGGGAAAACTGGCAGCTCACGGTGAGTTTTGACCGGCACACGGTTAGGGATACGTGGGGACATGACCGGCTGCCGCAGTCCAACACCGACTGCGTGAGTGGGTTCACCCGATATGATTTTCGCGCCGACCCGCTGAAAAAATTCTCGGTCGGGGGCGGCGCCAACCGGTTTTTCGACCGGTATGTCCCGGGATTCAACCTGCGCCTGCCGGATGGTTCGCCCCCCCGACCAACGGCTCTCCCGGGGGGCCAGTGTGCTCAAACTCAAGGATGGCACCATGGCCACGCTGTTCATCGATTATCGGGTGACGAAAAAAATCACGGTGAAACTGACGGTGAACAACGTGTTGGATGAGCTGTTCGCGGTCGGTTATCAAAACGCGGCCACCATCGATCCGAGCCTTCCGCGGAATTTCCAGCTCGCGGCGATCTATCGGTTTTAGGATCCGGCCGCGTGCGGCGTGTCGTCTGGGGATTTTTCCAGAAAATATTAGGGGGTTTGAGCAGTTCTATCGTCTCTATTCAAAGCGACCGCCCGGCCTGTCTGGCAGATCGGGCGTCGCGCTCCCGAAACCAGAATTTGGTGTAGGATCAGAGTAGGGTCCACTCGCGGGTGTTCTGCACCCCTGTTTGGCGCGGCGGTGATGGCCATTTTGCCGGGGGTCGAACAAACACTAACTTCCGAGCCTTGTTTGGCCCACGGAATACACCGAACACACGGAAGGAGAGTTTTTATTCCGTGTATTCGGTGTTTTCCGTGGGCTACCTTTCTCCCCGATTGCTAAACGAGGACGACCAGGACGATGGCGGACATCATGAGCACCGCCCCGGCCAGCCGCCAGGCCAGGACATGCCGCCCGAGTTCCTGCTCCCGGCTCTTGAACCAGTGTCCGCACCAACTGACCAGCAGTACGCTCCAGAGTCCGCGCGAGCTATAGCTGACATTGACCGATACGGCGTGGCCCCATTGGGCGATGCTGAACGTGAACAACAGCGACTGCAGGGCAATGGCCGCGGTGCCGCCGAGCAGCCAAGGCCAGGTCGTGCGGGGAATCGCCGACAGCGGAGCGCGAAAAAGCGGGATAAACCCGCACGAAAGCACGGCGCCCAAACCGAGCGTCAGGGGTAGAAACACCCCGGCTCCCCAGATTGGCGACCAGCGCTGCACCAGCACATCGAAGAGCGCGAAAGCCACCGCTGTCAGTCCGGCGGTGAAGATCGTGCGCCCAATGCGGTGGTGTGCAGGATGACCGGCGCGACGATTGAGGAAGCCGATGCCCGCCACGGCAAGAAGGGAGGCGGCCCACAACTGCCAGCGCAGCGTTTCCCCGCCCAGTAGCGTCACGAACAGCGCCACGAGCAATATTTTGAGCCCCAGAACGGGGACCGCGACCGAAACGTCACCCTGGTCCAGCGTGATGTAGTTGAGCCATTGCCCGACGAGATAGCAGAGACAGACCAGGACCGGTTGCCACCACAGTTCGGGATGCAACGTGCCTCCCAGCAGCAGCAACGGCAGGAAAAACAGGCCGGTCAATAGGTTGGCGATGAATGCCGTCCGCCAGACGCCCACGCCCAGCTCGGACGAACGCTTCACCAGCAACGCGCCGACTGTATAGATGAAAGCGGAGACGAGGGCGACGAGGACGGGTAGGGAAGCGAAAGGCGCGGGGGAATCAGGCATGGGGCAGGAAAGGAGCCTGATGAGCTACCGATTGGGCTGGTAGAGCCAGCTCAATACCCGGCAATTCATCCTCCGGCCCGGTGCGCCGGTGGGGAATTCCGGCGATGCCGGCGATCAGGGCCGCGCGCTGTTCCGACGGGGAATCGAGTCGCACGGGAGGGCGCGCGAGCCGCAGGTTGTTTTCGCTGCGCACCAGCAAACCCCATCCGGCGGGCACCTCTGCCGGTGCGAAAATCCCGTCCTCGACCACGAGATAAAGAAAATCGGCGGAACGGTACCGGATCATTTTCGAAAATTTCGTTCCCCGTTTCACCCGACGCTGGACGGTTGCCAAGGTCAGCAGCAAGCGGCGATACGTGCGGTGCTCGAGCCGGGAGAAATCCCACGAATCGTATTCCGCCCAGAACGCTTCGCCGCGCCGCAATTCCGGCCGGTGCACGGTGAACAGCTCCTCGATTTTCCGCCGGCGTTCGGTCAGCCCGGCCAGCCGCCACCGGGTGGCGGCCTCGGCGTGCGAATCTTTCAGCAAATCCGCCCGCGCCTGCTTGCATTCGAACACCGCGGTGCACGCGCCGGGTCCGTCACCGCACGCAGCGACATCCGCCCGGAATCCGCTCCGCGGCACCCGCACCTCGGCGCGGCTCAAACCAAACCCATTCGCCTGCGCCCACGCCACCGCGAGGGTTTTGAGGCGGCGATGGTTCTCGGTTTCACTGGCGGACATGAACGAATGGGGAGAGATCTTTTTGGATGTGGAAAGCAGGAAATCAGGAACGGATGCAGCCCATCGACCTCAGTTCCGGCTTTCCTGCTTTCCACATTTTTCTGGGCGTTTTCCCCGTCACACTTTTTGCTGCTTCCATTTCCCGCGCCTGAAAAGCAGGCCGCTCCACAGGGCGAAAAGGGTGAATGAAGCGGGCACGGCGATGAAAACGCCCATGGGGCCGAGGCCGAGCGGGCGGGCGAGGAGCCAGGCCAGCGGGACTTGGCCGATCCAGAAGCAGAAGAAATTGAGCCGGGTGGGCGTCCAGGTGTCGCCCGAACCGTTGAACGCGGCTTCGCAACACATGCCGGCGGCATAGAGCGGGAAGGCGAGGCTCATGATCCAGAGCGCGCGGGTGCCATAGCGGGCGGTTTCGGGATCGGTGGTGAAAAAGCCGACGAGAGCGCCGGAAAAAATCACGTAGAGCGCGCCCACCAGCCCGAGCAACAGCATGTTGTAACGCAGGGCGGTTCTCACGGCCGCTTCCGCCCGGTCGGGTTTGCCGGCGCCGAGATTCTGGCCCACGAGGGTGATGCCGACATTTGCGAGGCCCCAGGCGGGCATCAGCGCGAACATGACCACGCGGCTCGCGATGGTGTAACCCGCCAGCGCCCCGCTGCCGAAAAAGGCCAGGATCTTGAAAAGCCCCACCCAGCTCGTCGTGGTGATGAGCAACTGGGCGATGCCATTGCCCGCCGTTTTGAGGATGACCCGCAATTGCGCGGGATCCGGGCGCAAATGAGGCCAGCGCACCCGCACGCGATCCTGGCCGCCGGCCAGATGCCGCAGTTGGTAAAGGACACCCATGCCGCGGCCCAGGTTCGTGGCCACGGCGGCTCCCGTGACTCCGAGTTCGGGAAAAGGGCCCCAGCCGAAAATAAAGCACGGCCCCAGCACGATGTTGAGGGTGTTGGCGAGAAACAGGGTTTTCATCGCGATCACCGCGTCTCCCGCCCCGCGGAAAATCGCATTGATGAGGAAAATGAGGAAAACGGTGATGTTCCCGCCCAGCATGATGCGGGTAAAATTCGCGCCGAGCGTCACGACGGAGTCGTCCGCACCCATCAGCCGCAGGATCTGCGGGGCGAAATAACCCAGGACCGCGCCGAGGCCGATCGAGACAGTTGCGCCGAGGAACAGGATTTGCCCCGCCGCCTTGGCCGCGCGTTCCGGGTCTTTTTCCCCGATGCGCCGCGCGACGATCGCCGCCGCGGCGAGGGAAATACCGATCGCGACCGCGTAGATCAGAGTCATGAGGGACTCGGTGATCCCGATCACCGCCACGGCCTCCTTGCCCAGGCGCGAAACCCAGAAGACATCCACCACGGCGAACAAGGACTCCATGAGCATCTCCAGCACCATGGGAATGGCCAGCAAGAGCACGGCGCGGTTGAGCGAACCGGTGGTATAATCGAACTGCTCGCCGCTCAGGGCCTGGCGCACGTTCCGCCAAAAGGAAACCTTCCCCGCGGAAGCGGGGGATTGGGCGGCAGGAGCGGTCATGAAAAGCGAGACGGGGACGGGACGAAAGAAGGAGAGGATAGGGAAGCGCGGCGGCCGGAAACAGGATTCAGGCCCGGCAGGGCAAGGCTCTCTTTCGCAGACCGGGAGAAACGCTCAACGCTCAAC
>CAMAPG010000265.1 GCA_945859965.1 Opitutus sp. GAS368
CGAAGCCGGACGCAAAGGCGCCTTCACCGAGAAAAACCAGATCCGGCTCGTGGAACGCTTTCAATGGGCCCTGGCGCCGGCGCTGCTTTGTTTGCTACTGAGTTTCTGGCGCGAATTCCCCGTGCGGCCCAAACCGCGAGAACTGGCGCTTACTTCCGCCGCGCCCGCGCGAAAAGCCGCCACTGCCCAGGCGGTCACCGCCGCCCTCGTGCTGCTCGTCTCGCTGCTTTTCACGCTGCCTGCTTCGGGCCGGGCGGCCGCAGCCAAAGCCGCACTTGCGGAAGGCGGCGATGCGCTGGTCGCGCCGCTTTCCAAAGTCGTCGGACGTTTGTCCGCCCAGAACAGCCATCAGGCCGCCGATTGGGCGGAGCTCGCCCGCACGACCCTGACGTACGGCCAGCACTTGCAAACGTCGCAGCAGCCGGTGCCCGAAGGCACGGTGCGCGACGCGTTGTCCGCGGTGGATGCCGGCGAGGCGCTCGATGCCAAGGCGGCGGACTGGCCCCAACTGCGCAAGGACCTCGAGGCCTTGCTGAAGCAATCCGACCAGCAAAAACAGCAGCCGCCTCCGCAGGACCAGAAGGACGAGAAAAAGCCGGAGCAAAATAAATCCGAGCAGGACAAGCAGGATCAACCGAAACAGGACCAGTCCCAGCAGCAGAAACAGAACGAGCAACAAAAGCAGGACCAGTCCGGGAAGGACGGGAAGCCCGGGCAGCCGCCGGAAAAATCCCCGCAGTCATCCGAGAACAAACCCGACGAGCAAAAGGCGAAACCCGGTGAGCAAAAAAATCCACAGTCCGCGTTCGGCGAGATGAAGGATCCGCCCCCGCCTCCCGCCGAAAAACCGCCGAGCCAGGAGACCCAGAAAGTCGGCGGCACACCGGATAAAAAGGGCGAGGCGCCCAAAAATACCGACCCGGCCCTCACGCTGCCCCTGCAAAAGCTGGACCAGCTCCGGAACCAGGATTCCCCGGCCAAATTATTTCAATTGATGGAAGGCGACAAAAAATCAGACCCGAAAAAGAAAGGGAAAGACTGGTGACCTTCATGCCCTTTGCTCATTTCCATGCCCACGTGCCAGCGGCTCCGCGACCACCTAATGCCGGACGCACCGCCCTGCCCCGAATGACAACCACCGAAAACCTCCGGCGCTGGCTCTTTGCCCTCTCCCTCTTCGCCGCGTGCGCCCTCGGCGCGAAGGCCCAATCCGTGCGGTGGGAACCGTCCGACTCCGGCGATCCGTCGGAGCTGCAGCTCGTGTTTGAAAACGTTTCTCCCACCGGCGAACCGCAACTGCCAACGGCCGACGGGCTTTCCTTCACGCTCATCGGCTCACGCAACGAGACCAGCATCGTCAATTTTTCCGCCACGCGTTCGATCATTCTCACCTACCGGGTGCGGGCCCGGTCGGGCGGCACGATTCAAATCCCGGCGTTTTCGGTTGAAACCGACAAAGGCAAGCTGCGGGTCGCCGCCTATCGCGGCGGTGCCGCCGGCGCTTCGCTCGAGACGGTCGCCACCAGCACGCTTTCGGCGCCTTCGTCCACCTTGTGGGTCGGGGAGGTTTTCCCGCTGACGTATTCGCTGAGTGTCTCCCGCCGTTATTACGCGCAGGTCGCGAGCAACGTGGAATGGACGTCCGGGCCTTTGCTGGTCGAAGAGTGGGCGAAGCCCGAGCCGGTCGAAACCGTCATCAACGGCGAGTCCCGCATCGATTTCATCTATCGGGCGCGCGCCTACGCCAAGGCTCCCGGCCGGATCACCCTCGAATCCGCCAAGCAGCTGGTGAACCTGCAAACCGGCAGCGTCGGTTTCGGCCTTTTTCAACAGCCACGTCTGGAGCAGCTCGCCGTCACCTCAACGCGTCCCGAATTCACCATCCGCCCCTTGCCCGCGGGCGCACCCGCTTCATTCAACGGCGCGGTCGGCCAGTTCACCCTGAACTCCAAGGTCGTTCCCGCCTCCGCGGCCATCGGTGAGCCCATCACCTGGACGCTCTCGCTCACCGGGACCGGCAACTGGCCGGATATTCCGGGGCTGCCCTCGCGCGATGTCTCCAAGGATTTCCAAGTCGTCCAGCCCCAGGCAAAGCGCACGCCCGTCGAGGGCAAAGTCTTCGAGGCCACACTCGCCGAGGACGTCGTCCTGGTGCCGACCCGCGCCGGCACGTACACGCTGGGCCCGGTCTCCTACACCTACTTAGATCCGAAGGCAGGCCGGTATGTCACCACCACGACTGAAAAAATGACCGTGACGGTCACACCGGCCAAGGTGCCGCTGTTCAATTTTGACCCGAGCCCCGACCCGGCGACAACGGCCACGCCCAAGACGGAGGCCGCCCCAAAAATCCCGGCACCGCCCAACGCGCCCGGGGCCATCCCGCGCGATCCCCTGCCCGGTGCCAGCTCGGCGCTCCAGCCCTTTTCGCGTCCCGCGCTGCTCACCGGTGCCATCGCTCCGTTTGGCGCGCTGCTGCTCTTCTGGTTCGGGCTGGCCCTGCGCCGCGCCCGCCTGACCGATCGCGTACGTGTCCACCGCGAAGCCAAGGCCCGGCTGCAAGCCACGCTGGCGCGCTTGCGCACGGTGTCCGATCAGCCGGCCGTCACCGCGCCGCTTCATTCCTGGCAAAGCGATGCGGCCATCCTCTGGCAGCTCAATCGCGCCGCCCCGGCGGCGCGCGAGTTTCCGGATCCCGTGTGGGCCAAACTCTGGGAAGAGACCGACCGCACGCTCTACGGCGACAATGTCGCGTTACCCTCCGACTGGACCACCCGGGCGGAAGCCGCGCTCAGCGCGAAGCGCGTGGACGCGTTTTCCGTTTTCCAACTGTTCCTGCCGCGCAATTTACTGCCGGTCCTAGTGTTGCTGCTGATGTGCTCCCTGACCGTGACCGGGCATGCGGCGGAATCCGCGCCGGCCGCCCCGACGGCGGGCGATCCGCTCGCCAGCTACCGGAAAGGCGATTTCGCCGCCGCCGAAAAAAGCTGGCGGAAAACGCTCGAGACCGCGCCCACCGACTGGCTCGCGCGGCACAACCTCGCGCTCGCCCTCGCCCAGCAGGATCGCTGGAACGAAGCCGCCGCGCACGCCACCGTCGCCTTTGTCCAGCATCCGCGCGACCCGTCGGTCTACTGGCACCTCGCGCCCGCTTTTGAAAAAGCAGGATATACCCCGGCTCCCCTCGCCGCGTTTCTGCAACCGGGACCGGTCGCGCAAATCGCGCGCCTCGCCTCACCTCCGGACTGGCAGCTCGGGCTCATCATCGCGGCAGGGCTTGCCGCACTCGCGCTCGCGCTTCTCCTCGGCCGGGCTTACGGCTGGCGCTCACGCTGGGTGCCTACGCTCGTTGCCCTGGCTTTTATCTTCGCTCTCGTGCTCGCGGCCACTGCTTTCACCGGATTGCACGCCTACGGCTCAACGGCCAAAGCGAGCGCGGTCATCGCCTGGAAGGCCGGCACGCTGCGCTCCATTCCGACCGAAGCCGACACCACGCAGAAAACGACGGCCCTGCCCGCCGGCAGTATTGCGATCATCGACCGAACCTTCCTGGGCTGGGTGCGCCTCTCCTTCGACAACGGCCAGACCGGCTGGGTGCGGAAAGACGAAGTCGTGCCGCTGTGGCGGTAGGGCGGTTTAGGAAATGCCGGTTGCTTTAGATTCTCGTAGCGAAACGCGTGAGCGTTTCGGATTCGGACGAAAGCCTCACGGCTTTCGCTACTCGGAGAGCCGAATTCCTAAACAGCTCCTAACCCAGCTTGAGCACCGCGCGGGATTATCTTTTATCCCGCCACAACGCGTCGGCTTCGTAGCAACGCGGCTCGTCCAGGTGCGTCCAAATTTCGTCCTGCGTCGCCGCCACCGCGTAGAGACCCTGCATGCCCGACGCCTTGAATCGTTCACGGACCATCCGGTCGAAAAAGCGCAGGAGGTCGTCGTAGAAACCGTTCTGGTTGAAAAACACGACGGGCTTTTCCATCTGCGCGAGGTAACGGAGGGTAATGACTTCCGCGATTTCTTCCAACGTCCCGATTCCGCCCGGCAGGGCGAGAAATCCATCCGCCCGCGAAATCATCGCCTGCTTGCGCTCCGCCATCGTCTGCACGGTCAGCAGCTCGTCCGCCTCATGAAAGGCGAGTTCGCGCGTTTTCATGAATTCCGGGATCACGCCCACCACCGCGCCGCCGGCCGCCTTGACCCCGCGGGCGACGGAGCCCATCAGGCCCGCCTTGCC
>CAMAPG010000266.1 GCA_945859965.1 Opitutus sp. GAS368
GGCCGCTCCGTAAACACCGTCGCCTGCGGCGCCATCCCCATGCGCGCCGTCATCGAGCATGGGCACGGTCACTTCGGCCGCGAACATCACCCGGTACTTCAAGCTCACCGAGGCCACCGGGCTCAAGGCCGCAGACGCGCGCGCAGTGACGAACAGGTCCTGAGTGTCGGTGGGCACGGCCGGAGAATTTGCCACTGCCGTCAGGACGGGCCCGAGTTGAGCCGCTCCAATGGCGTTCGGCTGGCCGGGAGTCGGCTGGATGAAATACACGGCTCGATTGCTCGCGCCTGTGATCTGCGTCGCGTCCAGCACCGGCAGGGTCAGGAAATCGAAGCCGCCGGACGACTGGTTCATGCCTTGAATGGCGAGCACGTTGGTCCCCGGCCTCAGCTGTCCCTGAAAGGAGGAAAGATTGAAGTCTTCGCCCTGGATGGCACTGGCGTTGGGGTTCGATGCCGTCGCGGTGGACTTCCAGGTCAGCGTCGCCGGGGCATTGCGCGACGCTACCAGCACCCCGTTTAACCACATCACGAAGCCATCGTCATAGTGCAGACGGAGGCGTAGGTTTGTCAGTTGGTCGGGATTGTCCACGGTGAACGGAAACCGCATCAGGCAGGAGGCATTCACGCTAAACATTGCCGGCGTTGATTTGATGAGTCCGGAAAAACCTGAAGACGTGATTTCGAAGCCGAGGCCGGATGAGCCGGTAGTCCACCCGGCCGGGGTGAAATCAGGATCCGTCCATGTGGTCCCGAGGGCGCCGCTGATCGGGACGAGATACTGGCACGGCGCCCTGAGCGCCAGCAACGACAGGGTCTGCCCAACGGTTTCCAATCCATAGGACACGTCGGTCACCTGCTGCGGAAAGACCGGAGCAAACTCCGAGGCGGGAACGGCACTGCCCGGCGGAAACAGTCCCAGGTATTCCCCGCTGCTGGAGAGTTTGAAATTGGTATGCAGTTCGCGGCCCGCTACGGCGCGGTTCTTCCCCGAGGCGAAGACCACCAGATATCCGTTCGCGGGCAGGTTGACGGCCGGGAACGCCCACATGGCCGGCACCGCGGCGGTGTCCGTCAGCGTCCATCCCGCGAGATTCACCGCCGCCCCGGAGGCGTTGCGCAGTTCAATCCAGTCGGAGCCGTCCCCATTCTCATCGTCGATGCCGGTCTGGTTGGCGGCCATGAATTCATTGATAATCACGCTCTGCGCGCTGGCCATGAGCGGCAGCAACGCCACCACCCAGAGCCCCAGCACGGCAATTCCGTGCAGGGCGGATTTCCACGACCGGCTGCGATGAAAAATGGTTCTCATTATTCGGTGTGCTTTTTTTATGAAAGTGGTTCCGCCCCGGTATGAGCTTGAGGGTGCGGCGGGATCAAGGCGCGGCCTCCAGCAGCACTGAAAACAACAGCGCGTGGCTGCCGGCGTGGGTGTTATTGCGTTCCATTGATGCAGGGTTCACGGACTGGCCTCCGGGTTCACCAGCACCTCGTCCACAAACAGCCAGGCTTTGGCGCCTGCCGCCGGATGTCCGGCCGGGATCTGACCCACGTTCGTGGCGCGGATGCGGACATAGCGGGCCCTCGTTTTGAGATCCGGCGCCACGAACGTGTGAACGAGCGGGCCGGCTTCGGAAGTCGCCACGGAATGTTTCACCCTCGCAAGGCTGCGGAAATTCTTCCCGTTCTCATCCACGATGCCGAACTCGACTTCGCGCGGGAGATAGATGCCGCCGGCGGTGTCCTGCAGGAAGTGGGCAGACAGTCGCTCGATGGGGGCCGGCGTGCCCATGTTGATGGTCGCGTCCAAATCGATGCCTTCAAAGCCCAGGCAGCCCCGGCGCGCCTGCATGGCATCTAATTTGCCATCGGTCAGCACGGCGGGTCTGCCGGCCGAGAGGGCGGGGGTGGGAACGGTCGCCAGCACCACGGTCTTGCCGATGGCCTGGTGACGGTTCGCTGGCGGGACGAAGGCGGTCCCTGGCTGGAGGGTGAATCCGGCGTCCACCCATTGAACCAGTTCGCCCGGATTGAAATCCCCCACCGGTGAGGCGGCGAGGCTGATCACCCGGCTGCCCGGCGGAATCGGCACGTCGAAGCGCCATGGCTCCTGCGAAATGCGCATCACGGGGCTCTCCGCCGCAGGGCGTCCGTCGATCACCACCTTGAAGACCACGTGCGGATACATCGCCCGCTCCCGGCCCATGTCTTTCTTCAGCAGGCTCTCATCCACCCCCACACGGGCAACGAAACGCTCGAATTCCGGCTTCACCTCGTAAATCATGTGGGAGGGCGCGCGCAGTCCCATTCCTTTTTGGTAGTTTACTTCACGGAGGCGCAGGGAGCCGCCAAGATATGCCCCATCAGGCCGCGGGTCCGGCCGGGACGGCTCCGCATACCACTCGCTCCAAATCGCCATGTTCATCTTGAGCGGCTTGAGATCGGAAATGAAGAGATCCGGCAGCGGCGGTTTCGGAGCCATTCGGACGAAATAGCCTTCGCTTTCGAGGCCGGTCCTGTGGCCCTTGCGAAACGGTGCACAGCGCAGAGTGGTGGTGTCGTTAAAGCGGAGCGCACTGGAGTAAAGCGTCGACTCAGCAGTGGGCTCGGTGCCGTCCAAGGTGTAGCGGACTTCCGCACCCGGCTGGCGCGGGATGGACAGGCTGACGGTGAGGGTGGTGTCGAAGAACTTGGGCCGCAGCTTGAATCCCCAGGGGACAAGGATCGGCGCATCGACCAGCGCGCCCTCATCCCAGCAACCGGCCTTGCGCAGTTCCTCGATCAGATGAACGGACGGGCCAATGTGCTTCTCGATGTGTTCGACTGACTTCTCTGTGGCGTGGTCGGCGGAGCCCGGCGCGGTGAACTCGCTGTGCGCCTCGGTGATGTCCCGAGCCACCATTCCGTGATAGCCGTGCCGGATCATGGCCAGCATGGCCTCCTGCTTTTGAAGGAGACACATGTTGGCCGCGCCGCCGCAGTAGATGAGGTGCTTGATCCCCCGGGCCACGCAGAGGTTGTTCAACTCGTGCGGGCCGCTGGAAACGAAATCCGTCTCTGCAATAAGCAGCCGCGGATCTTCACGAGTCCAGCCATAGTTCGCGATGCAGGTATAGGGGCCGCCGCACATGCAGCCGCCGCTAAAGCCGAGGCCCCAAGGGGCAGGCGGGTTAAAGTCGCTCGGTTTGGGCAGAGGCTGTGGTGCAAGCCCAGCCATGGCCTCACGCTGCGGCGTTCCCGCGTGGCCGCCGGAACAATCCGTGGGCGCGTGGACGATGGTAATACCTAGCTTGCGCGCCTCCACCAAGGCCTGGTTCATCCGCGGAATCATCACCCCAGCACGGCCCACCCACGTGGCGCACCAATGATAATTCCAGAAATCGATCATCACGATGGCCACATTGGTCGAGGCCACCCGTTCGGGGGTGACCGATAGGGCACCCGACTTGGGATCACGACGTTGCAGTTGCAGTTCGAGGATGCGCGGTCCGGAGCTGCCTTCCGCGCCGGATAGCCGGAGAGACAGCCACCCGAGGAGGATCGCCACGATCAGCCAGGCGGACCTCGGCTGAGTGCCACCACGTTCGCCACTTGTTTTGTCGATGTTCATCGTCCAGGAAGTTCTTGTAATAGTGTCAAAAAAAGTTCGCCCGCCATCCGAAATAGCGGGCGAAGGCGTGTGATGATCAGGAACAGAGTTCTGATTCATCGGGCTCCTGAGATCCCCGCCAAGGTGGCCTGCATTCTATCCCCCCCGCTCGCAGTTCGCGAGCGGGGGGACGGTGCTAAGAGCCAAGCCCCGGGTGGTCGCAGGACTCTAGGTTTTCAATCGTTATGGCACAACGTGCGGTTACTTTTCTTGTAGCCTGAAGAACGCCTTGGCGTGCGGGCCGTTCGGCACGAGGAAAGGACCCCAGGACGTGGTGTCGCCCCCAGATGTGATGTCATCTGCAATGACACCGCTCCAATCAGCCAAATCAGGTGAGAAGCTCAGCCGGTAATTTTGTCCCGGCCGCGAGCTCCACGACAAGGTCAATTCTCCATTCGTTGGATTGCGGGTAATGTTTGTGATGCGTAGCGGGGAGGCTGGGTTCCCCACCAGGTAGTGGCCGGCGATTTCGAGGCCCTTGGCACTCAGATCAGCCACGCTGCTGAGATCGTAGATGGCCAGCTCATCAATCTGGCCGGTGAAATTCTCGCCGGCTGGGGTGGGGCTCCATCC
>CAMAPG010000267.1 GCA_945859965.1 Opitutus sp. GAS368
TCGCGGCCCGCCAACGTGGCAACGAAGGCCTCATGGCGAAGGATCCCCACAGCATTTACACCCCCGGCCGGCGCGGGCTGGCCTGGCTGAAACTGAAAAAAGCCTATGCGACGCTGGATGTCGTGGTGGTCGGCGTCGAATATGGCCACGGCAAGCGCCGCGACGTGCTGAGCGATTATACGTTCTCCATCCGCGATCCGGAAAACAACCGGCTGCTCACGGTCGGAAAAGCCTACTCCGGACTGACCGATGTCGAATTTGCCGCCCTAACCCAGCACTTTCTCGCGAACACGCTCGAAATCCGGGGCCGTTTACCGCGCAGTCGTGCCCGATACGGTGCTGGAGATCGCGTTTGATTCCTTCCAGCCCAGCAACCGGCATCAGAGCGGCTTTTCGCTGCGCTTTCCCCGGATCGCCCGTATTCGCCAGGACAAGTCGGTCGCGGAAATCGATACCCTCGATACCTGCCGCCGGCTCGCGCAGGCCAATGCCTTTACCCATGGTGGCGCAGGGCGGTCTCCCGCCGCCCTCACCTGACCCGGCGATCCCCTCGTGTTGCCATGTGCACCCGCGTCAGCCAGCCGGCACTAAGCGAGTCCGGCCTCTTCTCCACCCTGCATCGGCCGGCACGGTCTGGAACGGCCGGCTCACGCCACGACGCAACTCTGGGCCATTGCACCCCAACGGATTTTCGCTGTGACTCCTTCCTTGCTCGGACGCACTGCATGAGACTGCTCTTCCTGATTTCGATTCTGACCGGATTTTCAACCCATGATCTATTCGGGACCGGAAAAACAGCTCCCGCTTTGGGCGATGGCGAAACCCTGACCTACCGGGTGGCCTGGGCGATTCTCCCCGGCGCCGGCGAAATCCAAATCTCCGCCCACCAGGAAATCGGCGTGGAAGGCCCACTCTTGCGGGTGGTCACGACCACGGCCACACGCGGACTGGCGCGGCTCCTCATGCCCTTCGAAGCCCGCTCGGAATCGCTCTTCGAAGCGCGGTCGGGCCGCCTGCTCTCCTTGCACGAAACCAATCGCAACCGCGGCAAAACCTCGGAGCACACCGTGATCTTCGACTATGGGAACGGACACGCGTTGTACCGCGTCCCTGAAGCCACGGAAGTCCGGCAACTCGCGCTACCGCCCGGCAACCCCACGGACTTGATCACCAGTCTGCTGCAAACCCGGACGTGGAATCTGAAACCGGGCGAAGCGCGCGACGCCTTGGTGTTGTTCAACGACGATTTCTATGAGCTGACGCTCCATGCCGAAAACTACGAGGAGCTGAGAACGTCCATGGGGACCTACCAGACGCTTTTGCTGGTGCCGCGAATAGAGAAAACCCCGCCGAAGGGCGTGTTCAAGCAAGGCGGCACCGTCCGGGTATGGATCGCGCAGGACGCCTATCACCTGCCCGTGCGGTTCGAGGTTGAATTCAAGATCGGCAAAGGCGTCGCGACGCTCACCGGCTACCAGCCGCCGTTGGGCAAATAACCCGCAATGATCCGGAGGATCCTGGTGCTCAGAGGCGGTGCCTTGGGGGATTTCATGGTCACACTCCCGGCCCTGCAATTGCTGCGCGAGCGCTGGCCGGAGGCGCAGATCGAATTGGCCGGCAACGCAGTCGCCGCCGAACTCGGGGTGGCCAGCGGTCTGCTCAATCGCGTTTACTCGCAGCACGAGCAGCGGTGGGCCGGGTTCTATCGCGATGCACCTTTACCGACGGAATTCGCGCACTGGCTGGGAGAATTCGATCTCATCGTGAATTATTGGCCCGATCCGGAAGGCGCGCTGCGCGGACGGTTTCCCCTCAGGGATGGTCAATTATTTCTGCGGGCGGATGCGTTGCCCACCATGGCGCCAGCGGCGGCCCACTATTGCGAACCTCTGCGGCCACTCGGCCTGATCCCGAAAACCTGGCATTATTCCTTGCCCGCAAAAGGCGAATTCCGAAGCCAGAGCGGCAGAATTGCGATCCATCCCGGCAGCGGCTCACCCCGGAAAAACTGGCCGCCCGAACGCTGGCTTGAACTGATCGCAAGCTTGGCGGAACCGGTTTTGCTCATCCTCGGTGAAGCCGAGATCGGGCGGTGGAGTACATTAACGTCCGTGCGGTTGGAACAAAACCGGGGTGTTCTCCCGCATGGAAACAACGCGCTTCAATTCGCCGTCGATCTACCATTGCCAGAATTGGCCCGCCAGTTGCGCACCTGCCGGCTTTTCCTGGGACACGATTCCGGCATCAGCCATCTCGCCGCCGCCCTCGACCTTCCTTCCCTGCTTTTGTTTGGACCGACCGATCCGAAAATGTGGGCGCCGCCGGGCGAGCACGTCAAAAATCTCCAACGCGGTCCAGCGCTCAGCTCAATTTCCGTGGAGGACGTTCGCCGGGAACTGTCCGCGTTTTTTGGCGTGGCAGCTTCCGTCCGTTCGAAGCTGCCACCCGCTCAAACCTCCACGGTTTCAGTGCCCAAACCGGTCCCGCGAACGTGACCCCGATGCGCGGCGTGCTCCGCACCCAGTGACGCGGCACGCGCTCACCGCGATCCTCCAGCCAAAGGCCACTCAGCGGAGCGACCGCCGTTCCGTTCAATCGGCGATCGATGGCGAGCGCCTGGGTGACGCGTCCCGGACCGGTGGTTCCCTCGACCCCACGGATGAGAATCGCCGCCGGAGAGTCCGGAGGGCCGACCACCACGTTCAACATTTCGTGGATGCCATAGCAAAGGTAGACATACCAGACCCCGCCGGCCGCGTAGAGCACCTCGGTGCGACGGGTGCGGCCCGCCCGGGCGTGGCAGGCGAGATCGCTTTCGCCGTGGTACGCCTCGACCTCCGTGATCCGGCGCGCTTCCTCGCGGCCATCGGGATACCGCCGTACCAAATGCTTGCCGATCAAACTACGCGCCAACGCAACCGTATTTTTCGTCCGCAGTTCTTTCGCTTTAATAATCCGCCCCATTCCTTTTGATGTGCGCAAACGCCTTGTGAAAGCAACCCCCACGCCCGCAGCGCCCGTCCACAAATTCAAAGCCGATCTTCAGCGCTGTTTTCGTCTTTGCAACAGCGAAGGCATGATCGCCATGCCGATCGTGACCATGTCATTGCCAGTCAACGTCTTCATGACGGCGCTGGTGGCCAAGGCCTACCCCCTGCCGAAGACGACCATCGGGCTGATCAGCGCGCTCCCCTTCGTCGGCAACTTCCTCCAGATTTTCGCCGTTCCGCTGCTGCTGCGGCGCTATACGCCGAAGACCATCTCCGTTTTCTTTGCCACGTTGCACCTGCTGTCATGGATCGCGTTGGGCTGGATATTGCCGTGGATCCCCAAGGATAATCCGACGGCGGCCGGCCATTGGTTCATTGTTTGGTTTTTTGTTTCGAGCTGTTTCGCCGCCGTGGCTGCGGTGACTTGGAATTCGTGGGTGCTGGAGTGGGTGCCCGGACGTTTGCGCGGAAAATTTTTCGGACGGCGCAATCGCCTGCTCCAAGTCTCAACCCTGAGTTTTCTCCTCGTCGCCGGCTGGGCTCTCGCCCGGCTCAATTACGCCGTCCTTGCCTTTCAGGGTATCATTGTAGCGGCTGTGATCATGCGGGCCTTTTCCTTGCGCTGGCAGTGGGAGATGCCCACACGGGTGCGGGCGGAAACCCTGGCGCCAGCGTTGCCCATCGCGGAACAGCTCAAGGTCCTGCGGAACTCGAAATCGCTGCTGGCGTTCATCGCCTTCGGCGCCGTGTGGTCCTTTGCGGCCAACTGCTTCGGGCCGTTCTATCATATTTTCATGTTCGAGCAGACCAAGTTGTCCGCCTTCAACGTCGGCATGCTCTCGACCCTCGCGCAATTGGGCGGCGCGCTCTCGCTGCCGGCCTGGGGCCAGCTTCTCGATCGGTACGGCAACAAGTCGGTAATGACCTTTTCGCTGGTCCTGTGGTCCATGTTCAGCATCTCGTGGTGCTTCATTACCCCGGATAATCGCAATTTTCTCTACGCCATGTGGACGTGGGCCGGCATCACCGGCGCGGGTTTTGTGCTCGGGCAGTTTACGATTCTGCTGCGGTTGATTCCGCTCGAAGCCAAGAACCTGGCGATCGGCCTCAATCTCGCCGTCACCTCGCTGGTCGCCGCAATCGCCCCGATCATGGGGGGCTGGATTCTCGGCTGGGGGCTCGACCGGTGGAGCAACGCCCTGGCCGTTTACCACACCTGCTTCATTCTCCA
>CAMAPG010000268.1 GCA_945859965.1 Opitutus sp. GAS368
ATACCCTTCTCTACATGCTCGGAGAAAATGCCGAGTCACACCGGATCGTGCCCAAGAACTTCCATTGGGAGCCGGGCGAATTCCACCGGGCGATGACCAAGCTGACCGACGCGCTTCGTCCCTGGACGATCGATTTCCATGTCGCGCAAAACGATGGCAGCGTTTTCGGCTCCGGCGACCATGCCAAGACCGGCCGGCACTGTCTCGCCACCGATCCGCGCGGCAAACTCAACATCCCCCGCGACGCCGGCTACTGGTTGCGCGACAGCCGCGGCAAGGTGACCAGGAAAATGAAGCACATCTGCTGGGATGGCTGCATGTTCCCCAACGAAACGATGCTGAAGCAGCAAACGTGGAACGACATCCTCGCCGCCATGATCGAGGTCCGGAACAACCACGGCTGGGTCGGCTGAGGCCGCCAGTCCTTTGAAACCTCCAATCCTTTTGAACACGGAGATCACGGAGCGCACAGAGGTCTCCTAGCCCCGCCTTGCTCCGTGCCCTCCGTGACCTCCGTGTTCCAAAACAATATCCCAGTACTCACATGAAACCTCTCAACGTCGGTATGATCGGCTACGGCTTTATGGGCCGGGCCCATTCGAATGCTTTCCGCAAAGTCGGTAATTTTTTCCCTCTCGACCGCCGCATCGTGCTCCAGGCGGCGTGCGGGCGCGATGCCGCCAAAACCAAGGCCTTCGCCGACACCTGGGGCTACGCCTCCATCGAAACCGATTGGAAGGCACTTATCGCCCGTGATGACATCGATCTCATCGACATTGCCGCGCCCAACAATGTCCATGCCGAGATCGCCATCGCCGCCGCCAAGGCCGGTAAAATGATTCTGTGCGAAAAGCCGCTCGCGATGAACCCCACCGAGGGCGCGAAGATGGTCAAAGCCGTCGAGGCGGCCAAGGTTCCCAATATGGTGTGGTACAACTACCGCCGGATTCCCGCCGTGACGCTGGCGAAACAGCTGATCGACGAAGGACGCCTGGGGAAGATCTTCCACTACCGGGCGAAATTTCTCCAGGACTGGACGATTTCCGCCGACGTTCCGCAGGGCGGACCGGGCACCTGGCGGCTCGACGCCTCCATCGCCGGCAGCGGCGTCACCGGCGACTTGCTCGCGCACTGCATCGACACGGCGTTGTGGTTGAACGGTTCCATCACCCAGGTCAGCGGCATGACGGAAACCTTCGTCAAGGAACGCAAGGACGCCCTCACCGGGAAAAAACGCAAAGTCGGGATCGACGATGCCAGTGCGTTCCTCGCGCGTTTCAAGAACGGTTCGCTCGCGACCTTCGAGGCGACCCGCTACGCGCGCGGCCACAAGGCGCTCTACACGTTCGAGATCAACGGCGAACATGCCTCCATCAGCTGGGATCTCCACGATTTACACCGCCTGCAGTATTTCGATCACCGCGATGCCGGTCTCGTGCGCGGCTGGCGCTCGATCCACGTGAGCGATGGCGACCAGCCCTATATGAAAAACTGGTGGGTGCCCGGGTTGCAGATCGGGTACGAGCATTCGTTCGTCCACCAAGTCGCTGATTTCCTTCAGGGGCTGCAACACCACAAGCCCGCCGCGCCCACGTTCCGCGACGGCCTGGCCACCGATTTCGTCACCGATGCCGTGCTCAAGTCCGCCAAATCCGGGCGGTGGACGAACGTCAAAACCCTCTAACCACCCTTCCCCATGCGCTTCCTTCTTGGTTTGTTTGCTTTCACCTCCGTGCTTCACGCCGCGGATTCGGCCGGTTTCAAAACCCTCTTCAACGGAAAAAATCTCTCAGGCTGGGAGGGAAATTCTGCGTTCTGGACCGTTAAAGACGGCGTCATCACCGGCCAGACCACCAAGGAAAATCCGACCAAGGGTAACACTTTCCTCATCTGGAAAGACGGCGAAGTCGGAAACTTCGAACTGCACGTCTCGTTCCGCATCCTCGCGGACAACGAGAAGAAATTCGCCAATTCCGGCATTCAATACCGCAGCCATGTCATCGATGCTGCGAATTTCGTGGTCGGCGGATACCAGGGCGACATGGACGGGGACGGCAAATATCTCGGCATGCTCTACGAGGAAAAAGGTCGTGGAATCGTGGCCAAGCCCGGCGAGCAAGTCCGGGTCACCGCGGCTGACGGCAAAACGAAGCTCGAGGTCTCCGGGATCCTCGCGTCGCCGGGTGACATTATCCGGGCGATCCATTTCCGCGAGTGGAACGAGTACGTCATCATCGCCGAAGGCACCCACCTCCGCCATTTCATCAATGGAAAACCCACAGCCGACGTCACTGACCTCGATACCGCCCACGCCGCCCGATCGGGAGTTCTCGCGCTGCAGCTCCACGCCGGCCTGCCCATGACCGTTCAGTTCAAGGACATTCGGCTCAAATCATTACCGTAACGTCTCGCTCGCCTGCCGGCCTCAGAAATACCCCTATGCATCTGTTTTCACTGTTTCGCCGAGTCTCGGTTTTCCTGACGCTCGGCGCGCCGATTTTCATTTTTGCAGCCGAAACTGCGGCCACGAAGGAAACCGAAAGCAAACCCTTCGATCCCGCTCCCCCGCCCGCCACCGAAGCATCGGCGCTCCAGGTCGCCCCCGGTTTCAAGGTCGAATTGCTCTACAACGTGCCCAAGGCCGAGCAGGGTTCCTGGGTCAGTCTCGCGGTTGATCCCAAAGGCCGCCTGATCGCCGGCGATCAATACAGCGGCCTCTATCGCATTACCCTTCCTCCGCTCGGCCAGGCCACGGGCACCAAGGTCGAGCCGATCACGGCCAACATCGGTGGCGCGCACGGCCTGCTCTATGCCTTCGACAGTCTCTATGTGATGGTGAACGACTTCAACGTGGACCAGAAGCCGCAGAAGGGCTTGTGGCGGCTGCGCGATACGGACGGCGACGACCAGTTCGACGAAGTCAAATTTCTGCGCGAGATGAAGGGCAGCGGCGAGCATGGCCCGCACGCCCTCGTGCTCTCGCCCGACGGAAAATCCATTTATTTCGCCAATGGCAACCACACCGACCTGCCGACCCACTGGGAAAAATCCCGTCCCGTCGCCTGGGCTGAGGACCATTTGTTGCGCCGCATGTGGGACGCGCGCGGCCACGCCAAAGGCAAGCTCGCTCCCGGCGGCTACATCGGCCGGATCGATCCCGAGGGGAAACAAGTCGAGATCTTCAGCATGGGTTTCCGCAACGAGTTCGACATCGCGTTCGACCAGAACGGCGAGCTGTTCACCTACGATTCCGACATGGAATGGGACCAGGGTTCACCGTGGTACATGCCCACCCGCATCAACCACGTGGTGGACGGCGGCGATTTCGGCTGGCGCAGCGGCGCCGGTCGCTGGCCCGCCTATTACGCCGACAGCCTGCCGGCGGCCCTGAACATCGGGCCCGGTTCCCCAACGGGGATCGTCTTCGGTACGCACGCGAAATTTCCAGAGAAATACCAGCGCGCGCTCTTCGCGGCGGATTGGACGTACGGCACTCTCTACGCAATTCATCTCACCCCAGACGGAGCGAGCTTCCGCGGGGAAAAGGAAGAATTTCTGTCCGGACAGCCGCTGCCCCTGACCGATTTGCTCATCAACCCCCACGACGGAGCGATGTATTTTGTCGTCGGAGGCCGGCGCACGCAGTCCGCGCTCTACCGCGTGACCTATACCGGCACCGACAGCACCGCGCCCGCTCCTCTTCCGCCGCCCAACGCCGAGGCTCGGTTGCGACACTCGCTGGAGGCGTTGCATGCCGATGGCACGGGTCCCGAAGCCATCGCGATCGCCTGGCCGCAGCTTGCGAGCCGCGACCGCTTCATTCGTTACGCCGCCCGCGTGGCGATCGAACGCCAGCCCACCGCCACCTGGGTTGATCGCGCCCTCGCGGAAAAACAACCGCAGGCCGCGATTGAAGCCCTCATTGCTTTGGCCCGCGTCGGCGACCAGTCACTGCAACCCCGCTTGCTTGAGGCGCTGGGCCGCCTCGATTTCGCCGCGCAGCCGGCGGAATTGCAGCTGCCTTTGCTGCGCACGTGGGAACTCGCCTTCACCCGCATGGGCAAACCGTCAGCCGAGATTTGCAGGGCGCTCGCGGCGAAATTCGATGCGGTCTTCCCCCACTCCGACGCCTTCGTGAATCGCGAACTCGCTTCCCTGCTCATCTATCTCGATTCCCCGACCGTCGTCGCCAAAACCATCCCGCTGCT
>CAMAPG010000269.1 GCA_945859965.1 Opitutus sp. GAS368
CCGGAAAAATTCGGCACCCGCTGGCTGACGTCCGAACGCTACCGCGTCGGCGATTTCCTCACCTTCCGCATGGATCTCATCCACGGCTCGCTGGACAACCAGTCCGACCGCCTCCGCTTCTCGAGCGACACCCGCTATCAACCCGCGTCGCATCCCGCCGACGAACGCTGGATCGGCGTGAATCCGCCGGGCCACTCGCTCGCCGGCAAACGCGGCCGCATTTGCTGAGCAGTGAGTTGACTCCGTTTCGTGGGCACACTCATGCCTGAAACTTCGTTCCTTCGCTTCTTCGTGTTCCAAACCTGCCCCGGGTCGCGCGAATTGCAGTCGTCCGGTCGCCTCAAGGATTGAAATCCATCCCTTGCGGGCAAATGTTGGGCAAGCGAAGGCGATACCTTCAGCCGCGTGGCTCCGTTTCCGCCCCCTTTTACCCCCCATGCCCCCCGAAACCTACCGTTCCTATCGCGATCTTCCCCCGGTGGCCGGGATCACGTCCGTGCCCGAGGCCATGCGGCTCGGGCTTTCCATCGACGACTGCGTCGGCCGCTTGAAACGCCACCACTGGGCCTTGCGCCGCCTGCACCAGATTTTCATCGCGCGCCTCACGGCCGAACCGGTCTACGAACTCAAGATGGGGTTCAGCCTGCACGCCCACTATTGCGCCGAGCACGCCGCGGCCTGGCGGAAACGGGTCGGCGAAATGCGCGAGCCACCGCTGGGCCTGGACCAAGTGCCGCACATCGCGCTCGAGATTTATTTTGACGAAATCCTCGGCGCGCCGGACACGGAAACCCTCCTGCTGGGGATTTACGGCCACGCGTTGCCGGCCCTGCGCGTGGCGTTGCGCCGCCACATGACGGAAACCAACCAGCTGGTGGATCACCCGAGCTTCCGCATCTGCCGGTTCGCCCTGATCGAAATCGAGGAGATGATCGGCTACGGCGAACGCTGCCTCGCGCAACTGCTCTCTCGCGAAAAACGCCTGGCGCTGGCCGAGTGGCTCGAATCACTGAACCGGCTGCTCCGCCAGGCCGGGGGGCTCGATGGTTCGGCGCCGGAGGAAACCGGCACGCCGGAACGGCAGTTTTCGAAAACGCCCGCGGCCTACAATCCGGCGCCGCGCCGCGACGAGCGTTTCCGCGATTCCTACAACATGGGCGTGCATGCGGAAGTGTTTCTCTACGATGAGCACTTCCCCGCCCCGCCGAAGACGCTCATGATGTATTACAAGCGGCTGCGGGAAATCGACGTGCCCGAAATGATGGCCAGCATCATCGCGCAGACGCCCGGCCAGCCGTGGGACTATTACGTGGACATGACACGCCAGCTGTGGGACGAGGCGCGCCATGCCATGATGGGTGAGATCGGATTCGTGCGGGCCGGCATCGACTGGCAGAAATTTGTGCGCGTCAATTTCACCTGGTCGCTCGCGCTTAACACGCAGCTGACGCCGATCGAGCGGCACAGCGTGCTGTATTTCATCGAGCAGGGGCTCATGCCGAAGACGGGCAAGCGGTTCGAATGGGAGGTCGGCGTCGCCTCGGGCGATCCGTTCTCGGCCATGATCCAGGATTACGACTGGGCCGATGAAGTGCTTCATGCGCGAATCGGGCGCGATTGGTATGTGAAGCAGATGGGCAGCAACAAGGCCGCCACCGCCTACGGCGACCAGTGCTGGTCCAAGGTGCTCATCGACTGGCACAGCTACCGCGAGCAAGGCCTGACCCAACACGAGAACTGGTGGCCCGCCCTCTACCGCGAATGGTGCCGCGTCCACGACGAAGAACCCGATCCCGCGATTCTCGCCTACGCCACCAGCTACGCCACCGCCCGTGCGGATCTGAAGGAGTTGAGTTCCTCGGGCTGAAATGTGGAAAGCAGGAAGGATCAGGGAGGTCGCGGCGGTCGTCCCGACCGCCAGGATTGGGGAATTGAAAGTCCGCCCAAGAACCGGAGGGCTTGAACCCGAAACAGCAAAGCAACATACTCCGAACTTAGCTCCTTCGCTTCTTTGTGTTCCCTCTTCCGCCGCGCCGTCGCACCCGCGGAAACCCCCGCATGAAAACCCACGATGTCCTGTTCTTCGCGATCCAAGTGGATTGCGAATCCACCCAGCGGGCGATTCAGAATCCGGCGCTGGGCGAACGCGCGCTTCGCGGCCTGGCCGACGTCATGGCCGCGACCGGCACGAAGGGAACCTTCTTTGTCATCCCCCGCGACCTGGAGGTTCATGCGCCAATCTATGCCGCGCTCGAGGCCGCCGGACATGAGGTGGGACTGCATATCCACGTCGACGAGCCCGGCGGCACCGAGTTTCTCGGCGACCGCGGCGCCGATGACCAGCGCCGGATCCTGACGGAGGCCATCGACCGGTTTGCCCAGGTGCGCGGGCGACGGCCGGAAAGTTTTTGCCCCGGTTATTTTTCGGCCAACGACCACACCTTCGGCCTGCTGGAGGAACTCGGATTCACCCACGGCGCCGTGTCGTGCCCCACCCGCGATCTGCCGTCGTGCGCCTCCGTGTGGGGCGCCAGCTCCCTCGACCCGCGCTATCCCCACCGGCACAACCGGGTGCTCGACGGGGACGTCGATTTTGTGGATCTGCCGGTGACGATCGACCCGGCCTCGCGCATGTGGGGCGGATCGCATCCGCTGGATCTGCGGGTCGAGCTGGTCGACGCCAAAAACCACCGCTACACGATCGAAAAATCCCTGAAGCGCCAGGTCGCCGCCGGCACTCCGCTTAAGCAATTGCATGCCCTGACCCACAATGTCTTCGAGTACGGCGAGCCCGCTGATTTTCGCCGGCAGACGTATGTCGGGATGGTCGCCGCGGCCAAGGCGGCCGCCACGCAGGCCGGACTCGTTTTCCGCGGCGCCACCTTGCGCGAGCTGGCGGGGGAATTCCGCCGCCTCGTGCCCCGGCCCGGCATCGCGAGTTCCGCCTCCCGTCGCAAAAAAAGCCCTCCGAGAAAACGATGAAACCCCCGGTCCCGCCCGCCAAACGCAGCATTCCCTTTCTCGCCCTGGGCGGGGTGTGGGAAAACGACGACGTCGAGGCCGCGGAAAATGTGCTCCGCGCGGCGCTGCGCCCCGATGGAAATTTTTTCCCCCTGCCGGAGGAAGCGGCGTTCCAATCCGCCTTGGCCAAGCACGAAGGTTCGGCGGCCGCAGTTGTGGTCAACTCCTGCGGGACCGCACTCGACTTGTGCATGCTGGCCCTCGACCTCAAACCGGGCGACGAGGTCATTGTGCCGGGACTGACATTTGTCTGCACGGCCGGCGCCGCGGTGGCCCGCGGAGCGCGCGTGGTGTTTGCCGATGTCGATCCCGTCACGCTGTGTCTTTCACCCGCCGCGGTGGAGGCGAAGATCACCGCGCGGACGAAAGCGGTGATCCCGGTGCATTTCGCCGGCCTGGCCTGCGACATCGCCGGCTTCGACACCCTCGCGCAACGGCACGGGGTAAAAATCATCTATGACGCCGCCCATGCCGTCGGCACCCGCTACCGGGGTCAGGGCATTGGCGGAGCAGGGCTCGCCAGTTGCTATAGTTTCCAGTCGAACAAGAACATGACCTGCCTCGGCGAAGGCGGGGCGGTCACGACCAACGACCTGGTGCTGGCGGAGAAAGTGCGCGGATTAAAAACGTTCGGCTACGTTTATGGCGCGCAGCTGCGGGTCACCCAGATCGGATTCAACTACCGCATGACGAAGCCCCAATGCGCCGTCGGCCTGACCCAGCTGGCCAAGATCGACCGGGTGATCGCCCAGCGCCTCGAGCGCTTCGTGCAGATGCACGCCTTGCTCGAAGGCGTGGAGGAAATCATCCGCCCGGCCGGCATCGAGGCCGGGCACGGCTGTCACCTGTACGTCGCGCGTCTCGACACCGATCGCCTGAAATGCACCCGGGGGGAATTTCTGGCCCAACTCAAGGAACGCTGGTCGGTCGCCTGCGCCCATCACTATCCCGCGGTCTGGACTTGGGAAGCGTTTGCGGGCGTCGATTACGACAACCGCGACACGCCGGTGACGCAGCGCGCAGCGCAGCAAGTGGTGAGCCTGCCGCTCTTTCCCTCCACGACCGCGGAGGATGTCGGATATATCGCGCACGCGATCAAGGAAACGGTGGCCGCGGTGAAAAAGTGAATCCGTCATGTTCGCCAAAACCTCCGCGCGGACCGCGC
>CAMAPG010000270.1 GCA_945859965.1 Opitutus sp. GAS368
CTGGGCCGCCCGGTTGGGCGCCGCGGAACTCTGGGAGGATAAAACGGCCCAGCATTTCGCGGTCACCGATTCCCGCATGGTCGTCAGTGGACTGGCCTGGTTTTCCGAGGAGAAGCCGGTGTTGCGCCGCTTGCCCAGCCGGATGAAGGACGTTCTTCCGCCGAAAGTGTGGGGCCTGGCGCAAAGTCCCAGTGGCGCGCGGATCCGGTTTGTCACCGATACGGCGACGATCGCGGTGGTGGCTCAGGTGCAAGCCCCGGTCATGGGTTGGGCCGCCAATACGGCGAACAGCGGTTTGGACCTGTATGTGGATGGCGGTTACTACGGGAGTGCCCCGGCCGATGCGGAGGGCGTGATCCGAAAGGAATGGAGCATTGGCAAGGAAAGGAAGCTCCGGGAGATCACCTTGTACCTGCCGATGGCGAAATCCATCGAGATCCGGGACATCCTCATCGATCAGGCTGCCGTGGTCGAGGCCCCGCGGCCTTTTGCCGTGGCGAAACCCGTGGTGTATTACGGGTCGAGCATCACGCAAGGTGTCGGCACCTCCAATCCCGGTTTGGTGTATCCGGCGTTGCTCAGCCGCTGGTTGAACGTGGATTTCGTCAATCTCGGTTTCAGCGGCAACGGTTTCGGCGAACCGGCCCTGGCGCGGGCCGTCGCGGAAATTGATGCGGCCTGTTTTGTGGTGGATTACTGGGCGAACCCCAGCGCGGCTGTCTATCGCGACACCCTGCCCGGGTTTATCGCCATTCTCCGGGAAAAGCATCCGCTTACTCCGATCATCGTCACCGGACCCTATTACAACCCTTCCGAAGACCAGCCCGGCGAAGCCGGCCAACGGCAGATCGAGAAACGCGTGATTGCGCGTGAGTTCGTGGCGGCCCGTCGCAAGGCCGGCGATGAGCACATCGTCCATGTGGATGGACTCGAAATGCTGTCGAAGGCGGAAGCCGACGGCCTTCGGGACGCGCGCCATGCGAATTCCATGGGCTGTTATTTTTGCGCGAAAGGCCTGGAGCCGTATATGCGCCAGGCGCTCGGTCTGCCGGCGGCGGACGGCAAGCGGAAATGACGAAAGAGGACAGGGCTTTGACCTACTGGGCGGAAGGGGCGAACGGCGGTGGAGTGCCAGGACCTGTTTGGGAATTCGCTTCTCCGAGTAGCGAAAGCCGTGAGGATTTCGTCCGGACCCGAAACGCTCACGCGTTTCGCTACGGGAATCCAGGGTGGGCGGATCGACTTTCACTCATTAAGTGAAAGTCGGTGATCAGCGGCGGGTGAAGATGATGGCGGCGACACGCCAGCGGACACGCCCGGCCGGGATCCAGCCGTCGCTGCGGCGGTTGTTATCACCGTCAAAAGGACCGCGTACGGTCGCACCTCGATCACGCGGTGGCAGATGCTCTGCACCGCGGAGGCCAGGTAGATCGAGAGGTCGTTTTTGCGCAGGTCGTCGGCGCTGGCACGCTCGATGAGCAGCACGGACCGGCTATCAAGAATGGGGGCCATGCTGCCGGTGGGAGCGACTGCGCAGTAGTCACGCTTTTCCGGATTGGACTGCTTCCAGAGCGCCCCGATGGCGAGGGCTTCCTGCCGGGTGAGCGAGGAACTGGGGGCGGGGCGCAGGTCTTCTCTCACTACGTCCCGACCGTGGGCCGGTGAAATCCAACTCACGCCCAGGCCGACGAGCGCGAAGAGGGAAGCGCGGGTAGCCTGAAATCGAAGGTCGTGCCAGAGGAAGGACAAGGGAGCGGCTTGATTGCGACCTCATTTATAGTTCAGCACGGGAGAAATCGAAATGGGGAGAGCACCCGCTTTCAGCCGACTTGGAGGGTTTCGCTCCTGCTTCCTCTGGGGTGATTGCCGGACGACTGCTACGGTGCCACACCGGGCAAGGTAGGGTCCTAATTTGCGAACAGGAGAGTAAATCGTTCTCGTTCTTCCCCAGCAGAGAACGAAGAACGATTACGAGAAAGAGAACGATCCGAGGCATCAGCGGCGAAATTGGACACTACCCGGCAAACAGGCCTTGTCGGTCGGAGGAATGCGACCTAGGAAGGGGGCGTGAATACGGTTGCCTCCCCATCAGCCCCTTCAGGATCGCCATCCCAGACTGCGGTTCGCCCCCGCGTGGTCGATACCGACGTCCACCATCAGGTCCGCGACAAATCGGAGCTTTATCCCTACCTCTCCCGACATGACCGGCAGCGGCTGGAGGAGTTTGGTCTCCCGCGAAACGGCAATTTGTACCAGAGCAGCGGGGGTTTTAAGGGCGCCCGAGCGGATTGCTTCGGCGCCGGTGAGGATGTCGATCCGCGGACCCGGATCGATTTATTCAAAGAGAAGCTCCTCGACGGTTGCGGCATCGATTGTGCGATCCTGCAGGGCGAGTACACGCCGGGGGTGGTGGCGCTGATGGATGTCGATTACAGCGCGGCATTGTGCCGGGCGTATAACGACTGGACGTTGGAACACTGGATCGGACGCGACCCGCGCTTCCGCCTGGCGCTGACCCTCCCGTTGCAGAATCCCGAGCTGGCGGTGAAGGAAATCCACCGCCTCGGCGATCATCCGGCGGTGGTGGCGGCCTATGCGGTGTGCGGTTCGCCGCGGTTATACGGCCAGCGGTGTTACGATCCGATCTACGCCGCGTGCGTGGAGCACGGCCTGGCCCTGGCCCTCCATTTCAGCAACGAAGGTAACGGCGTAAATCCGCCGCCGACCGCTGCGGGTCATCCGTCGTATTATGCGGAAACCTACCTGGTCCGCCCGCAGTTTTATCAGGCCCATCTTTCCAGTTTTATCTTCGAGGGAACCTTTGAGAAGTTTCCCACGCTGAAGGTCGCGTTTCTTGAGTCCGGGTTCGGCTGGGTGCCCTCCTTTCGCTGGCGGGCGGATGCGTCGTGGAAGGCGCTGCGGGCCCAGACCCCGTGGGTCAAGCGCCTGCCGAGCGAGTATATTGCGGAACACATCCGGTTCAGCACCCAGCCCTTTGAGGATCCCGAGCCACCCGAGGCCATGCTGCATTTGCTGGAGGGTATGAATGCGGACAAGACGCTGATGTTCGCCAGCGATTTTCCGCACTGGGATTTCGATCCGCCGGATGCGATCTCACGGAAGCTTCCGGCCGCGATGCGGCAGCGCGTGCTTTCCGACAACGCGTTCGACACCTATCCCAAACTGAAATGAGCGCGGCCACGCTGACGCCTTATCCCGTGTGCCCGGTGGGAGAACTGCCTCTTGGAAAACGGAAGATCGTCACGCTCAAGGGCCGGTCGATCGGCGTCTTCAATATCGGCGGCCGTTATTTTGCGCTGCAGAACCGCTGTCCGCATCGCGGGGCTCCGGTGTGCGAAGGCCGCTTGGGCGGATTTTTCACCGCGAGCGAGCCGTATGCCCCGGCGCTGGAGCGGGAGGGTGAAATCCTGCGCTGTCCCTGGCATGGTTGGGAATTCGACGTCACGACCGGGCGGTCGGTCTGCCAGCCGGAAAAAGTGCGGGTCAAAAGTTACCCGGCCGGAGTGGAGCCCCCGCCGGAAACCGCCCGGGTGGAAAAGTACGACGTCACCGAAAGCGAAGGGCAGGTGGTGGTGTGGATTGTGACGGAAAATGTTGAAAAACTGAAAAGCTGAAACGCTGAAATCAAAATCTGAACTTTGTGCTCTTCGGGTGACACCGGGTTGGGATCTCCCGGGCCTTGGCTCTCACGAAGCCACGCAGGGAGACCAAGAGGGAGAGGGGAGCGGAAAATTTGAAAAGCTGAAAAGAGATGGCCGTAGCGGAAGCCGTGAGGCTTTCGGGGTTGGAAGGTCCTTTCAGGAACGAAACGCTCACGCGTTCCGCTACGAGAGGGAAAAGACGAAAAGGCGGAGAATTTGAAACACCGAAAATGGCGGTGGTTTCAAACTGGGTGTATTCGATTAATATTTCAGCTTTTCAGTTCTCAGCTTTTCCCCACCATGTTTCCATGCTCGTTCACTCTGTTTACTTCTGGCTCAAACCCGATCTGACCCCGGCGCAACAAGCCGATTTTCGCCGCGGCGTTGAATCGCTGGGCGGGATTAAAACGGTCGATCAGATCTTCATCGGCACGCCGGCCGGCACGGGCGAACGCCCGGTGATCGATCGCAGCTACTCCGTAGGACTCACGGTGATTCTCAAGGACGTCG
>CAMAPG010000271.1 GCA_945859965.1 Opitutus sp. GAS368
CTGGACGTCGGCGGGTTTAACCTCGACCGCGCGACAGAGCTCGATCCGAAATTTCTTGAGCCGGAATATCCCTTCGAATGGGCCGGCGCCTATCCCCTGCCCGCCGGCACGCATGAGCTGGTGATCGGACACACCGATCACGACCATGACCATGATCATGATCATGGTCACGATCATGAGCACCACCATCATCACGGCGATGAAAACCAGCTGGATGTCGTGGTCATGCCAACCCAAAGCCTGGAGGAAACCCATCTCGCGGCCGCGCGCGAAGCCGCCGTGCTGACGTTTGCCGACTGGGAAACCATCCTCAAGGAAGGCGAGGCGGTTGTGCCGGGCGCGACGCTGCAGCGGTTGCAACTGAGCGAAGGCAACGGCCGTTTTCCTCTGAAAATCGCCCAACCGGGCACCTACCTCGTCTTCGAGGAATGCGGCGAGCACCCGCTGCATATCCATGTCTCCGGCGACACCGTCAAACCGACCTGGCAGCAGGATTTTCACATCGCCCACACGCACAACGACGCCGTTACTTCGGTCGGCATCAACCTGAACGGCGACCTCGACGGAAAAAAACTCAACGCCTGGATCAGCGAATTGCTCCGCGTCAAAGGCGGCGACATCTACCGGATGAAGGGAGTGCTCAGCGTGAAAGGCTCGGCGAAGCGCCTCGTCTTCCAGGGCGTGCACATGCTGTTCGACGCCAAGTTCGATCGCGACTGGGGAACCTCCCCGCGCACCAACACTCTTGTTTTCATCGGCAAGAACCTGGATCGGGCGGCGTTGACCGAGGCCTTTAAGGCGTGTCTGGTCTGAACTCGTTCTCGTTCTTCTTTATCTTTCTCGTTCTCTTCTCTCCGTCACAGATTCGTTCGAGAACGAATAACGATTACGAGAACGAGAACGATTTTTAGCATGCAACTCACCAAACACTGGGCCGCGAACCTCGACGACTATGTCATCGATCTCGCCTGGTCGCCCGATGGTAGCGTGCTCGCCGCGGCCTCCGCGAGTGGTCCGGTTTCGCTCTTCGCCAGCCTCGACGGCGCCAAGCGCCATGAATTGCCCGGACACGAAAACGGCACGAACGTCCTGTCGTGGCAGCCCGCGTCTGCTCCGGCTCGTCCGGAGGACTCGCCCTGCCTCGCGACGGGCGGACAGGATGGCGCCGTAAAATTTTGGGACACGACTGCCGGCCAGCACGTCGCCACCGCCCCGCTGGGTTCCGCGTGGGTCGAGCACCTGTCCTGGCGCCCCTCGCCTTCCAATCCGCACGTGTTCGCCGCGGCCGGAAAAAATCTTTTTGCCCTCAAGGCGGACGGCGCGATTGCCCACACCTTCAAGCCCGCGCCCAAAACCATCACTGCCCTCGCCTTCCAGCCCGCCGGCGGTTGTGCCGCCGCGGCTTATTTTGGCGGGGTTACGCTCTGGGATGCCGACGACTTCATCGCGCAAAAGGAATTCGAGTACGCCAACGGCATCCAGGCCCTCGTCTGGTCGCCGGATAACAAATGGCTCGTCTCGGGCAACCAGGATCCCTCGGTTCACTTGTGGATTCCCGAGCAGGACATCGAACTCCAGATGAGCGGGTATGAAACCAAGGTGAAGCACCTCAGCTTCGATCACACCAGCCGCTGGCTGGCGACGGGTGGAGGCCGCGATGCCTGCGTGTGGGATTGCGCCGGCGCCGGTCCCGAAGGCCGCGAACCCGCGATGCTGCCGCACGACGCTCCCGTTTGCGCCCTGGCCTTCCAGCAGACCCATGGCCTGCTGGCCACCGCCGCCCAAGACGGAGTCGTCATGCTCTGGAGCCCCGACCGCAAGCAACCTTTGCGTGCCACCGTGAAAATGCCCGCCGCCGCCGCGAAACTCGCGTGGTCGCCCGACGACCGCTTCCTCGCCATCGGCACCGAGAAAGGCGTCGTGTACGTCCTGAAGTGCGAAGGGTGAGTTCCCGGGATTCGATCGGGAACGAGGAGTAATGTGGAAAGCAGGAAATCAGGAACGGAAAAGACCCGATCACCGCTGGCCAAGGTTTGCCCCCGCTTTCCAGCTTTCCACATGAACCCTCCCCTTCCGATTTCCCCAATCAGAAATCCAGTCCCAACAACAGTTTCAACCGGGTGTAATCGGAAACGCGTTCGTCGGGGTTGTTGCGGCGGATTTCGTGGCGGATCGCGACGCTCAGCGTCTCGGTCAGCTTCTTGTTGAGATCCATCCGGTTTTCCCAACCGTCCTCATCCTGACGGAGGGGATAATACCAGATTCCGCGTTGGGTGAAAGCCATCCGCCAGGGAAGCGTCAGCTCAGTTTCGAAGAACACCGACTCCACCGTCCGGGAACTATGCCTGCCGCCCGGATTGAAGGTCCAGACATCGAATAAATTCTCCGACACGCCGGCCCGCACCTTGCGGGTCGGACGGGAAAAGACATTCACCCCGGCACCGATTTCCTGTTGCATCAGCAAATAGTCGCTCGGCAGGCCTTTGACTTTATTTGCCCGGTTCCATTCCAGCGTCGGATGGTAGATGGAAAACCACCGCTTGTTGAAATCATGCCGCCAGGATCCATCCGCCTTCAGGACATCCGTGGTCGTGACCTGGTTTGTATTACTGTAGTCAAAACGCCCGCTCATGACGATTTCGTCCTTTTTCCATTTCCGCTGCAGCCGGGTATCCAGTGCCGTGTTGCTGCGATCCGACGTGTCGGACACGACCTCGGTCGAAAAGGCAAAGCGTCCGTGCCAGGGGCCGAAAAAATTCCGGACTTTGGCCGTCAGCACGGATGGCGAGAACCACTCCCAGATGGACAGCTTCTCCTCCTCCTCCCTTTCCTTTTGCGCCGCGGTCTTCGGTTCCGTTTGGGCGAGGGCCGGCGGCGGGGGGGGCGCCAACGGGGTGGCCGGGACCGGGTGCGTCGGTTTTTCCGCCAGGATCACCACTGCATCGTCCGCCGGCACGCGGAGTTCCCCGAAACGGTCCGATTTGAACACAATCGTGGTCGGCGTACGGTCCACCAGCCTTCCCCGCACCTTGTCCCCGTCCTTGTACACGAGCACATCGTGATGCGTGTCGTTCTCCGCCGGCTGCTGGGCTCCGACCCAGCTCCAGCTCAACAATAGCACGCCCAGGCCACGAAGAATTTTTTTTCTGATTCCCAACATCATTTTAGTTCCGACGCCCGCCGTCCGCCGGAGTTTCAAAAAGTTTCAGCATAATTTTCCGGCTCAAAATGAGACTCACTCAGGCCAGGCACGCCTCCAGCGTGTGTCGCAAGCTGGCTTCGTCAAGGGCGACCCCAATAAAAACCAATTCCTGCCGGCGATCCCCATTCGGCTCGCGCCAGCGTGCCCGCGCCGCCGGGGGGATTTCCGTTTCACCGATCACACCGCGCTCCCGCAACACCGCCGCCCACGTGCCCACGAATTCGTGCCGGGCCAGTCCGCCCGCCACCGAAAGAAATCCGATGTCGGCCGGCTGTTCCTGCAGCCAGAAAAACCCCTTGGCGCGGAGGAGCGTGCCGGCGATCTCCCCGCGCCCGATCGCGGCCAGGAAGGCGAGGAAACGATCGCACGCAAAGGGTGCCCGCGCCTCGTAGACGAAACTCGTGATGCCATGCTCGCGTTCATGCCGCGATGCGGCCGGATGGGCCACGAACTTTCCCGTCGGCCTCGCGGGAGTCTGCAGCATCCGGATCCACCGCGCCGCGCCCAACGTCGCCTGCGCGTCGAAGCGCGGCCGGTCCAGCAAAACCTCGGCCGGCACCTGGCCGTACTCCGACCGGAGAATCTCGGCCCGCGGATTGAGCGTCCGGAGCATCTCCTCCACCCGGACCAGCTCCGGGGCGGTGGCGAGATCGCATTTGTTCAGGACCAGGACATCCGCGCATTCCGCCTGATCGAGCATCAATTCAAAGACCGGTTTGACTGAACCCGGTGCGCTCGCAGGTACATTCGACCGCGCTCCCGACGCGTTCGCCCGGTCCGCCTCCGTCAGAAAATGCGGCGCGTCGATGACGGTGACGAGCGATTGCAGCCGGGCAAAATCCGCGAGGCTGCGCCCAAACGCATTCTTGCGCACAAACAGATCCGCCACCGCGCGCGGATCGGCCACGCCGGTGGTTTCGACCAGCACATGGTCGTACGTGCCGGTGGCGCAGAGCT
>CAMAPG010000272.1 GCA_945859965.1 Opitutus sp. GAS368
GCCGATTCGTCTTCATGATTGGCGGGCAGATGCAGATGACCGCCGTCGCCTGGCTCATCTATGAACGGCTCGGGTCCGTGCTCGCCCTCGGCTACGTCGGGCTGGTGCAAATCATTCCGGTCATTGCCCTGGCCCTGCCCGCTGGGCACGTGGCCGACCGGGTGGATCGCCGCCGCCTTATCCTGGTCGGCATGGCGGTCTTTTTCCTCTGCTCGCTCGGGTTGGCCGCGCTCGCCTGGTGGCCCGGGCCCTACCTGCTGATCTACGCCCTGCTGTTCGTTCTGGCCTGCGCCCGCATCTTCATCATTCCTGCCATTGGCTCGCTGCTGCCCGGCGTCATCCCGCGCGAGCTTTGGGGCAATGCCGCCACGTGGAACAGCTCCCTGTTCGAACTCACCGGCATGATTGGCCCTGCGCTCGCCGGACTCGCCATTGCCGCCAGCGGTGGAGCCACGTTCGTCTTCCTGGCTTCCGCCGCGTGTTGCGCCGTCGGCTTCGTGCGGTTCCTCCAATTGCGCGTCACCCAAACGATTCTGCCGAAAAAGTCCGCGACCCTTGCCGACGTGTTGGGTGGCCTGCGCTTCATGCTCCGCACGCGCCTGCTCCTCGCCGCGGCGACCCTCGATTTATTTGCCGTGCTCCTGGGCAGCGCGACCGCCCTTCTGCCCGTGGTGGCCAAGGACATCCTCCACGTCGGCCCAGCCGGCTTTGGCTGGCTGCGCGCCGCGCCGTCGGTGGGAGCCGTCGTCATGGCCTTGCTCACAGTCCATCGTCCGCCCTGGCGCCATGCGGGACGGGTGCTCTTGCTTTCCTTTGTCGGCTTTGGCGCCGCCGTGATCGTCTTTGGTTTTTCGCGCAGCTTTCCGCTTTCGCTGGCCATGCTCGTCCTCACCGGAGTGTTCGACAATCTCAACGTCGTCATCCGCCAGACGCTCATGCAATACATCACGCCCGACGAAATGCGCGGACGCGTGACGGCGGTGAACTTCATCTTCATCGGCTGCTCCAATGAACTCGGCGCGCTCGAATCCGGGGTTGTCGCCGGCCTGATTGGCACCGCACCCGCCATCATCGCGGGCGGTGCCGGCGCGCTGCTCGTCACGTTCGTGGTCGCCCGCCTGGCCCCGGGCTTGCGCACCCTCGGCCACCTCCACGAGATCAAGCCCGCCCCAATCGTTTAAGAAGGATTGCCCACGGAACACACGGAGCACACGGAAAATAAAAATATCCTGTCCGGATTCTTCCGTGTGCTCCGTGTGTTCCGTGGGCAAAAAATCCCCGGTCGCCTGGCCTTAAGTTCTAACGTGACCTCTTCGTCCCGGTCCGTTTCAGTCTCACGCGACTTCCGTTTACCCCCGACAGATGCTCCCGCGCCTGTAACACCATTCATGTCTTCCAACCTCCCCCGCCCGCTGGTGGCTGCATCCAGCAACGCGTCGCCGATCCGGCTGGCGATGCTCGGGTCCTCATCCGGCAACGGACACCCTTATTCGTGGAGTGCCATGTTCAACGGCTATGACCGCGAAGTGATGCCTCCCCATCATCCCTTCGTCGGCGCCCTAGCCTACCTGAACAAACAGCCCTCCGCCACCCTCACGATCCCGGGCGCGAAGGTCACCCATGTCTGCTGCCAGGGCGACGGGGGGTTCGAGGCCGAGGATGTCGCCCGGTTCGCTTCGATTCCAACTATTGTCGAGAAGCCAACCGACGTCATCGGCGCGGTGGATGCCGTGATCATCGCCACTGACTTCGGCGGGGACCATGCAGCACGGGCGCAGCCCTTCGTTGAGGCCGGGCTGCCGGTTTTCATCGACAAGCCTCTCACGGACAACGCGCCCGATCTGAAAATTTTCATGGACTGGGTCGCTTCGGGCAAACCGATCATGTCGTCGAGCTGCATGCGCTACACCAAGGAGTTCGCGCCCTACCGGCACTCGACCCACGACTTGGGTGAACTGCGTTTCGTCAACATCACCACGGCGAAGAGCTGGGAACGTTACGGCATCCATGCCCTCGAGGCCATCTATCCCATCCTCGGGCCGGGATTCCTGACAGCGCAAAATACCGGCACCCTCGACCGCAACGTTGTGCATCTCACCCATCGCCGCGGCGTGGACGTGATCGTGGTCGCCAACAAGGATATGTACGGCGGTTTCGGCTGCCTGCAGCTGTGCGGCACCGCCGGCAAGGCGCAGACCGCCTACTCCGACACCTTTTTCGCCTTCAAGACGCAACTCGAGGCCTTCATCGACTACCTGCGCACCGGCGTGCGGCCGTTTCCGTTTTCCGAAACGGTCGAGCTGATGCAGCTGGTCATTGCCGGCATTCGCAGCCGCGAACAGGGCGGTCGCGTTGTGCCCCTGGCGGAAATCCTCCAGGCCTAGCACCGGCCGCCACCGCCTTTCCCGAGCGACAAATCATTTCCTGAAGCTGAAACCCCCGACTGTTTTATTATGAACAACCCTCCAAGCCGTATCCTGAAACTCCTCCGCGAAGGTCTCTTCCCCACCGTGCTGAAGATAAACCTTTCCGATCCGCGCATCACCGAAATTGCCGGCCTGTCCGGCGTCGATGCCGTCTGGCTCTGCCAGGAGCACGTGCCCAACGACTGGATCGGAATCGAAAACCAGATCCGGGCCGCCCGCCTGCACAAAATCGATTCACTCGTCCGGGTGAGCCGCGGAAGCTACAGCGATTATGTCCGCCCCTTCGAAGCCGGTGCCACCGGCATCATGGTGCCGCACGTCGCAACCGCGGACGACGCCCGCCAGGTCGTTGAATGGACGCGCTTTCATCCGTTGGGCAAACGCGCCCTCGATGGCGGCAACATCGACGGGCAGTTCTGTCTCCTGCCGATGGACGACTACCTCAAGCATTCGAACACCGAGCGCATCATCATCCTCCAGATCGAATCCCCCGAAGCCCTGGAGAATGTCGAGGAAATCGCCGCGGTCCCCGGTTTCGACATGCTGGTTTTCGGGCCCGGTGATTTCAGCCACCGCCTGGGCAAGCCCGGCCAGATCAACGATCCGGTCGTCGTCGCCGCCCGCAAACGCATCGCTGCCGCCGCGCGCAAACACGGCAAATACGCCATGATCGCCGGCCTGATGGCTCCCTTTGCCGAGCTGGTCGCCGAAGGTCACCAGTTGTTCGGCATCGGCGCCGACGTCGTGGCGATTTCCGGTTACGTGAAGCAACGCCTCGAACTGATCCAAGGCCACATCAAGGCACTGCCGCCCACGACCAAATCGCCCTACGCCTGAGTCAACTGCGGCCAATCTTCGCGTAAGTACTTGGCCGCATTTTTTACGCCGGCGGCTGGCTTGCCCCGAATGGGCACCGCTAGTTCAGCTACCGGCATCTCCAGCGGTCCAGGCGCTGGCGCAACTCCGGCAAATGGGAATATTCCGGAGAAAGGTTCGGCAGGTCATTCTCAATTTGCTCAAAACCCGGGACCTCTCCCCACGCCGTTACCGTAAAAAATTCGTGGATGCGGTCGGAGCTCACTCCCATCTCCTGGTTCCTTTTGAGGAACCGGTCGCGTAAGATCGCGCGCCAGTCATCCAAGTCTTTCGGGACTCTCATCGCATGTCGTCCCACCCAGGGGATCCATTCGACAATTTGCGATTGATGACACCAGCACATCTGGCACATCGCCTCGAAGGCATCTTCGACATCGATCGCCACATCGTAACTATTGGCTCCGGTCATGTAAGTGTCATACACGGAGAGAATCACCGGCACCTTGCACGGCTTCGACCGGGTCTCATCCGCCGGATATTCCGGGGTGAAAGCATGGGGAACATTGATCATGTAGGCCACTTTCCTGACCGCTTCCGAAACCGCGACATGATCGACATGAATACCAGCCAGCGGGCTGGTCGGAATCGGCGGTGCAAAAATGTAATCGGGCTGGAAATCGCGAATCGCCTTCCATAACGCCGCCAGAAGTTCCGTCGTCACCTGCAGGCACGCTTCCCGCGGCACTTCCCCATTGGGATACCGGAGCAGTTTAAAATCATATTTTCCCACCGCTGCCGAAGCCTCCTGCTCCTTGAGCCGGATCGCCATCGTCTCATCCCGGGTCCTGAAATGGTGCCCCGCTTTCCCGTCCGTGGAAACAATCACCTGGGCCGTCAACTGGGTTTCGAGCCG
>CAMAPG010000273.1 GCA_945859965.1 Opitutus sp. GAS368
TACTTCCGACGCACATTCCTTCCTCTGCGACCTCTCTTTTCCTCCGTGTCCTCTGCGTTCCCTCCGAGGTTCAGCTTTCCGCCACTGCCAGCTGACCGCAACCGGCGCCGATATCGATGCCGCGGCGCTGGCGCACGGTGCTGGGGATCTTGAATTCCTGCGCCAGAATATGCTGGAAGCGTTTGGCGGCCTCCGAGCGGGTCGGAGCTCCCGCATAACCAGCGGTGGGATTCAGGGGGATGAGATTTACCTGCGCCGGCAGCCCGCGCAACAGATGCCCGACGGCGCGCGCGTGGTCGGCCGAATCGTTTTTTCCCTCGATCAAGGTCCACTCGTAGAAAATCCGCCGGCCCGTCTGTTCGCTGTACACGCGGCATGCGGCCATGAGCTCGTCGAGCGTCCATTTTTTCGCTGCCGGCACGAGGGCCGCACGCTCGGCCTGGTTCGCCGCGTGCAGAGAAACCGCCAGATGCAGCGGACGCTTTTCCGCGGCGAGGCGCAGGATGCCGGGGACCACGCCCACGGTGCTGAGCGTGATGCGTTCCGACGCCAGGGCGAGGCCGTTGGAATCGCGCAGGATGTCGATCGCCTGCATCACCGCGTCGTAATTGTGCAGCGGTTCACCCATCCCCATGAGAACGATGTTGCGCAGACGATGGACCGGCGACGGTCCCGCCTCCGCGTTTTGTGCGGCCCTGAGGGCGCGGGCGACATGCACCGCCTGCGCCACGATTTCGCCGGGCGTGAGGTGACGCGTGAAACCCATCTGGCCCGTCGCGCAAAAAACGCAGCCCATCGCACAGCCCACCTGGCTGCTGATGCACGCGGTCACGCGGCCGGTGTAGCGCATCAACACGGTTTCAATCTGCTCATCATCCGCGAGGCGCAGCAGGTATTTGCGCGTGAACCCATCGCTCGAATCCGTCTCGCGCGCCACCGACAAAACCCCGAGCCGGGTTTCCCGGTCGAGTTTGGCACGCACGCGCACCGGCAGGTCGGGCATCGCCGCCCACGAATCAGCCAGCTCCAGGTACAGGTAGTTCCAGAGCCGGGCCACGTGCACCAGGCTGAACTCCCATTCCGCAAACTGCCGCGTCAGCTGCTCGCGCGTCAGGCCATAGAGATCGAGGCGAAGATCGGACATGCTGAACCCTCAACCCGCGAAACGCATCAGGAGATCCGCATAGATTTTCGCGGAATTCAGGAGTTCCTTCACCTTCGCCCGTTCGTCGATCGCGTGATGATCCTCGCCGCCCGGGCCGTAGCCGAGGGTCGGGATTTTCAGGTGTTGCGCGAAGAAGTGCATGTCATTGAACCCGGTCGACACGTTATACACGGCTTTTTGCCGGCGGACCCGGGTGACGCTGTCCGCCATCGCGGAGAAAAACGGATGCGTGGGCTTGATGAAGCAGGCGAAATTTTCCGACACCTTGGCGACCGTGATCCGGCAATCGGGAATCGCCCGCGCCGCCTGCGCGAGAAACGCCCGCAATTCGCGCTCAGCCACGGCATGATTTTCCGTCGCCAGGACGCGGCGGTCGATCGTGAAGGTCGCGAGCGATGGCACGGTGTTGATCTTGCCACCGGCTCCGGAGGTGAAAATGCCCCCGACGTTGATCGTGGGAATCATCGCGCGGCCCTCGGGAGTCACGAAGGTCCGCTTTTTCAGCTTTTTTTTGTACGTTTCCAGCGCGACGACCAGGGCGGACATTTTTTCCAAGGCGTTGATGCCCGCCTCCGGCTTGGAGCCATGCGCGGCGCGGCCGTGCACGGTGACTTCCAGCCATACGACTCCGTTATGGCCGCAGCACACGTTGTTGCCCTCGCCCCCTTCCATCACAATCGCGCAGTCGGGCCGGATCGGGGCGTTCTGGACCAGCCAGCCCGTGCCCAGCACCGAATCTGTTTCCTCATCCGCCGTGAACGACACTTCGACATTCATCCGCGGAGCCGTGCCGGTCGCGCGCAGCGCCTGGATCGCCAGCAGCAGGCTCGCGATGGACCCCTTCATGTCACCGGTCCCGCGGCCATAAATCCAACCCTTGTCGACGGCGCCGGAGAACGGACTGCCGTGTTTCCACCGCCCCGACACGGGCACCACATCATAGTGGGCGTTAAAATGAATCGTCTTCCGCGCGCCGGCCACGGGCAGTTTTCCCAGCACATTGAACCGCGGAAACGCATGCTGCTCGGGCGGCAGGTGTTTCCGCAAAAGCCGGTCGGGAATCGCAAACCGCTTCGTCACCAGCCCCAGCGCCGCCAGTTCGTGAGTGAGATACGCCGATACCGAAACGTAGTCCTCGCCCGGGGGATTGACCGTCTGAAATCCGACCAGCTGCTGCAACCGCCCGAGCAGGTCCGCCGCATGGGTATCGATGTAAGCGAGGGGAGACATGGCGAGACGATGGATGGAGCGAGCAGGGTTCGGCAAGCCCGCCACCCCAAGTAGGGCGGGTCTTTGACCCGCCCTGCAACGCAACCGAGGGCAGGTCAAAGACCTGCCCTACATTGATTTCACCGACCGAAATGCAACCACAACAGCCGCAGGAGGGTAAGCGAGGCCATCGTGAGAAAAAGCGGGCGGACAAAGCGCGCGCCCCGTTTCACCACAAGCCCGGCCCCGAGGCGGGCGCCGCTCATCTGGCCCGCAGCCATCGCCAGCCCGGCAAGGAAGTGCACCTTCCCCGCGATCAAAAACATGGCCAGCGCGGCCAGGTTGCTCGTGCAGTTCATGACCTTGGTGTAGGCCGTGGCCTTGGAAAAATTGTACCCGAGCACCAGGACGTAGGCGATGGTCCAGAATGATCCTGCGCCCGGGCCGAAAAATCCGTCGTAAAACCCGAGCACGAGTCCAAAGGCGATCGAGAATCCCTTCACGCCCATCCGCGGCGAGCGATCCTCCTCGCCCACCTCCGGGCGGAAAATCGTGTAGAGCACGATCGCAGCGAGCAGCCACGGAATGATCGTACCGAGAATCCGGCTGTCGATCTGCCGGACCACGAACGCCCCCGCGAGCGCACCCAACAACGTGGCGACAATTCCCACCCGGCAATCGCGCAAATCGACCAGCCCGCGTCGGGTATAATGCCAAGCCGCGATAAAGCTGCCGAAGGATGCCTGGAATTTGTTGGTGCCCAGCGCCACCCCCACCGGCAGGCCCAGGTTCAGCAGAACCGGGAGTGCGATAATGCCGCCCCCACCCGCCATCGCATCCACGAGCCCGGCGGCAAAGCCGGTCAGGAAAAGCAGCGGATATACCCAGAAAGCCAGATCCACCTGGTTAAAATCACAAAAATGCCGCGAAACGGAAGCGCCGAACTGTGCTCCACGGATTTAATTAACACGGAGGACACGGAGCTCACCGAGGAGAGGTCGCAGTGAAGACATCCCCTCTCTCGGTGCTCTCCGTGAACTCCGTGTTCAAATCCTCCGGGATTCGGGCTTCCGACTTTCCGCGTTTTCAGGATTGTGGGAACCGATGAACGCAGAGGCGGAAAAAATGATCGCAGCCCTCGGATTGGCGCCTTTGCCGCAGGAAGGTGGATTTTTCCGGCAGACCTGGCTCAGTCCTGAGCGGGGCCTCGACGGCCGGCCGGTTTCCTCGGCCATTTTGTTTTTGCTCACTCCCGACCATTTTTCGGCCCTCCACCGCCTGAGATCGACCGAACAGTGGTATTTTCATGCCGGCGACTCGGTGGAGCACGTGCAGTTGAATCCGGCCGATCGCTCCGCGCAGGTGTCCCGGCTCGGATCCGAGGTTCTCGCCGGCCAGCGCCTGCAACTCACCGTGCCCCATACCACTTGGCAGGGCGCACGGCTGCAACCGGCCGCTACTGACTGTGCGTGCGGCTGGGCGCTGCTCAGCTGTGGCCTGGCCCCCGGCTGGGACGACCGGGATTTCGAACTCGGCGGGCGTCAGGCTCTTCTCGCGGAATTTCCTGAACACACCGCCATCATCACCGCGTTAACCCGGACGGGCTGTCATCCGGATTTTTAACCACAAAGGCACAAAGGGTGATCCGCTGATTGGTCCTGTTGTATGCCTTTCTTTGTGTCTTTGTACCTTTGTGGTTAAAAATCCGGGCGGATCGGGTTTGCACTGGATCGCTCAGAAATTTTCGAACGGATTTTGACAGCCCTTGGCCCGGCCGA
>CAMAPG010000274.1 GCA_945859965.1 Opitutus sp. GAS368
ATCCAGCGTCGGCTCACCTGCGAACCCTCCGAACGGAAGATCCGTGAATGTGGGACGCACCGTTGGAATGCCCGGTTTTCCGGACCCGGTTTTCGCTATTTCAGCGGCGTTCTTTGCGAAATTTTTCCTCTCCTCCAGCTCGGCCGGGAGATTGTCACTATCCATCCAGAAACTTCCCCACCCGATCGCCTCCTCGGTTCCGTCCGGCTTGACCAGCCAGGCCTCGATTTTATTCACGATAAACCCGGCTTCCGGTGTATGTCGCGACTTCTCCGGATCAAGTGGAAGGACCTCCAGGCGGATCGCGGAAAGTTCACCGGCAGGAAGATCGAGCAGGAAATCATACCGCGCATCCTTGGGCACGCTTCCCATCACAAAGATCTCGCCCTTGCGCAGCTCGAATTTGAGTTCCGGGCGGGCCGTGGCGGATTGCGGCGTCAGCGGGCGCCACATCTCCGGCTCGGCCGCAAGTTGCTTGCCGGTCCGGGCCAGTTGCTTTCGGAACGAGGCCACCTCCTCCTGGAGCTTGAGCGCCTCGGCGTACCGCGAGGGATCGTCCGGCACGTGCAAGGTGGGATAATCGTTCACATAGAGGTCCGCATCCGCCGTGTTATTGAAGAATGCGAGGAAGCTGTAGTACTCCTGGTGCCGGATGGGATCGTAGGGATGCGAGTGGCACTGCACGCAATTGAAGCTCACGCCATTGAAAGCCGTCCAGGTCGTCACCGCCCGGTCCTGCACCGCCAGCAACCGGTACTCCTCGTCATCCGTCCCGGCTTCATCGTTGGCCTGGGTCTGCCGGTGAAACGCCGTGGCGATGCGTTGCTCGATCGTTGCCCCCGGCAGGAGATCGCCGGCGAGCTGATCCACCACAAACTGGTCGTAGGGCTGGTTGCGGTTCAAGGCATCGATGAGCCAGTCGCGGTATTTCCAAACGGGGCGGCCGACATCCTTCTCGTAGCCCTTGCTGTCCGCGTAGCGCGCCAAATCCATCCAGATGGAAGCCCAGCGCTCGCCGTAATGCGGCGAGGCGAGCAAGCGGTCAACCTGGCGCTCATAGGCTTGGGGCGCTGCATCGGCCAGAAACGCCGCGGTCTCCCCGGCCGTGGGCGGTAAACCGGTCAGGTCGAGCGACACGCGCCGCAGCAAGGTCGCGCGGTCCGCCTCGGGCGAAGGGGCAAGGCGTTCGTGCGCGAGGCGCGCGAGAATGAAACGGTCGATCGGGCCGCGCGCGTGGACCGCGTTCGCCGCCGGGATTTCAGGGACCGGTGGCAATTTGGGCGGGACAAAGGACCAATGCTCGGCCCAAGGCGCACCTTCCTTGATCCATTGCCGGAAAAACTCGATTTGCTCCGGAGCCAGAGCGTGGCCGTGATCCACGGGAGGCATGCGCTTTTCGGGATCCTTCGTCACCAGCCGCGCCATCAACTCCGAAGCGGCGGGATCGCCCGGCTTGATCGTGATCCGCCCCGACTCGCCCGCGCGGGTGGCTTCCTCGCGAAAGACGAACGAAATATTGCCGGCCATCTTCACGCCGCCATGGCAGACGACGCAGTTCTGATTGAGCAGTGGGCGGATATGCCGATTAAAATCGACGGGGGTCGCCGGAGCGGATGCAACCGGTGCCATCACGGCCGGCGGTTTGCGTTTGCAGCCAAAGCCGAGCAGTCCCGCCCCCACGACGGCGAGTGCAAGATAACGGAAGGATCGAAAATCCCGGTTCACAAGAAAACGATCACAGCACGTTGGGTGCGAACGCATCGCGGAATTTCGATGGGGAACTGGTCAACGGGAGGGGTCGGCGCCATTGGCCCCTACGACGGGCCGGGCTCACGCACCTGTCAATTGCACAGCGGCCTTGACGCTAAAGCGCCTTAAAAAACCGCGTTTTAGCCCTACTCCGTTAGGTTTCTTTCCAGTACAGGCGGGGGTGCCCTCACCCTGCGTAAATCGCTGCGTGGTGAGGGCACCCCTACATCATGCAGACTTCGGCCGGCGCTAGGAACTGTTTGGGAAATGCCGGTTGCTTTAGATTCTCGTAGCGAAACGCGTGAGCGTTTCGGGTTCGGACGAAAGTCTCACGGCTTTCGCTACTCGGAGAGACGAATTCCCAAACAGCTCCTAGTCAGCGCACCTAACGCAGTGTTACTGCCTATGTCATTCTGCGCCAACGCAGCATGTCCCGTAAATTTAAGGAAAAAGCTTCCCGTCCGGCGGTCGACGGCCGTTGAAAAACGGCCGCGACCTGCGGGACTGGAATCGGACTTATTCCTCGTTTTGGAGCGCCGCCACCACCGAGAAATCCTCGAGCGTGGTCGTGTCGCCCTTCACTTCGTTGCCGGCGGCGATTTCCTTGAGGATGCGGCGCATGATTTTGCCCGAACGGGTCTTGGGGAGACCCGCGGCAAAACGGACATCGTCGGGACGCGCGAGCGAACCGATCTCCTTGGCCACATGCGCCCGGAGTTCTTCCTTAAGTTGCGGTGAAGCGCTGAAGCCGTTCTTCACGGTGACGAAGACCACGAGCGCCTGGCCTTTGAGCTCATCGGGACGACCCACCACCGCCGCCTCGGCGACCGCGGGATGCGAGACCATCGCGCTTTCGACCTCGGCAGTGCCGATGCGGTGACCCGAGACATTGAGCACATCGTCGATGCGACCGACCACCCACAGGTAGCCGTCCTTGTCGAAACGCGCGCCGTCACCGGCGAAATAATAGCCGGGCAGCTCGCTCCAGTACTGTTTCTTGTAGCGATCGTCGTCGCCCCAGAGGGTGCGCAGCATCGAGGGCCACGGTTGGGCGAGGAAGAGCTTACCGCCGCTGCCGCGCGGAACTTCCTTGCCGTTCTCGTCGAGAATCTTCGGGACGACGCCAAAGAACGGACGCGTGCACGAGCCAGGCGTGGTGGCGGTGATGCCGGGCATCGGCGAAACCATGATCATGCCGGTTTCGGTCTGCCACCACGTGTCCACGATCGGACAGCGCTTTTTACCGATGAGGGTGTGATACCACATCCACGCCTCGGGATTGATCGGCTCGCCGACCGAACCCAGGAGACGCAGCGACTTCAGGCTGTGCCGCTTCACGTAATCGTCGCCCCAGCGCATGAACGCCCGAATGGCGGTCGGAGCCGTGTAGAGAATGGTCACACCGTGGCGGTCGATGATATCCCAGAAACGATCGGGCTCCGGGTGATTCGGCGCGCCTTCGTACATCATGACGGTGGCGCCATTCGCGAGCGGGCCGTAAACGACGTAGCTATGCCCGGTGATCCAGCCGATGTCGGCGGTGCAGAAATAGATGTCGTTCTCCTTGAGATCGAAAATGTATTTCGTGGTGATCGTTGTCCCGAGCAGGTAGCCGGCGCTCGTGTGCAGCACGCCCTTGGGCTTTCCGGTGGAACCGCTGGTATAAAGAATGAAGAGCGGATTTTCGCTGTCGAACGCCTTGGCCTTGTGCTCCCCGGATTTGCCGGCGACGAAATCGTGCCACCAGCGATCGCGGCCCGTATCCATCGCAATGGCGTGGCCGGTGCGCTTGAGGACCACCACGTGCTGCACCGTCGGGGTGCCCGTGAGGGCCCGGTCCACATTCGACTTCAGATCGATGATTTTGCCGCGGCGCCAGCCACCGTCGGCCGTGATCACAAGCTTGGCTTGGCAGTCATTGACCCGGTCCTTGATGGCCTCGGAGCTGAAGCCCCCGAAGATCACCGTGTGAATCAAACCCAGACGCGCACAGGCGAGCATCGCGACCGCCGCTTCCGGCACCATGGGCATGTAAATGGCCACGCGGTCACCCTTGACCAGGCCCAGCTCAGTCAAACCGTTCGCAAACTGACAGACCTCCCGATGGAGTTGTTTATAGGTGATCGTTCGGATGTCACCGGGTTCGCCTTCGAAAATAATCGCGGCTTTATTCTCGCGCGCGGTCCCGAGATGACGATCCAGACAGTTCTCCGCGACGTTCAGCTGGCCTCCGCCGAACCATTTGGCATGAGGCAATTTCCAATTAAGCACCTTCTTAAACGGGCGGCGCCAAACGAGTAACTCCTTGGCCTGCCGGCCCCAGAATTTCTCTGGGGTGTTGACAGATTCGGCGT
>CAMAPG010000275.1 GCA_945859965.1 Opitutus sp. GAS368
ACCAGCGAGGACGGCCTGCATTTCAGCGAGCCCCGCGCCTGGACCTGGGACGACGGCAGCGATCTCGGCAGCTACAACACGCAGGCGCACTGGGTGACCCACCGCGATGCGCTTTTCCTCGTCTATACGCGACGAGGCGCCAACAACGATCACATCCCCCGGAATCGCGCTCCCCTCTTCATGGGTCAGGTGGATCCCCAAACGCTGCGCGTTATCCGTTCCACCGAGCGCGAGCTGATGCCGCAGCGCGGCGCAAAACTCGGCAACTTCGGAGTGACCGAGGTCAATGAGCACGAGACCTGGGTGACCGACGCGGAGTGGATGCAGACCAAGGCGCCCAACTACGCCGATTTCACGGAGTGCATGAAATACGGCTCCGACAACGCCGTCTTCGCCGCGCGGATCAAATGGAAAACGCCGAATACGACATGGAACCAGCAATGAAGTCGCGGAAGGCGGCCTGCTTAATGTGGAAAGCCGGAAATCAGGAACGGAGATATCCCGAACCAGGTGGCGGCGGTCGTCCCTGACCGTCATCCGGAAGGCGCCTGGCGAATTAAAGAGGCCTCATCCCAAACCGGTTGTGCCTCTTTGTGGCAAAAATTCCGTGGCTGGTTTGAAGTCTCCCATCCCGGGTTTTTCTCAGTCCAAAATAGACAAAATCCTCTTCACCGCTAGGTATCGATGATGGCCGACCCGGCAAGTTACCTCGCCAACCAATTGCTCCAGCGCCTTCGGGAGCTGGAACTCATCCTTGGCGAAGACGCCGCAGGGGACGCCCATGACGGGTCAAAACGCCGGCAGGAACTCGTCGCCAAGATCCTGGCCATTCAAGCGGGCGTCACCGACTGGTCGTTGGTGCAACTGGTCGTCAGCGCGTTGCCGACGATTTCACCGAAAAGGGAAATTTCAGATCGGGAACGCACGGAACTCGCGGATTTTTTGCGCCGTCAGTTGCCCTTGGATAACTAACTTGAAGGCGAGACCTGAGAGCTGAAACTTGAAACCTGAAAAATCGGAGCAGCCTAATCTCCAACAGATCTCAGGTTTCAAGTTTCTAACGCCCGTTTCGACTTCCGGTTTCGCCTTTAATTTCAGGTCTCAAGTTTCACGTTTCAGGTTTCGGCTTCAGTTTCAGGTCTCGTCTTCATTACTTGTCCCGACCCTTGCCTTTGCCGCGGTCGCGATCGCGATCGTCATCGCGGCGATGGTCGTCACGGTCGCCGCCACGGCCGCGGTCAGGGCGGTCGTCATGATCATCGCGGCGGGGACCTCCGTCCTTGAATTTCACCCGGCTAAAATAATTTGGCGGATAATAGGTGACGATTTTTTCATGATAGACGTACGGGCGGTCGGCCTCGAGTGACAACGGCACGGCGCGACCGAAATCCACATGAACGCTCCTCGGCAGTTGCGCGCCAAAGCGCCAGCTGCCACCATCCAGAAAGAACCACATCCGGTCGGACGGACGGTAGTAAACATCGTACCCCGGATAATAATAGTAAGCATAGCTCCGGCGATACCAGTGGCTGGCGGCCCATGGCGGGGGGCCCGGAGGACCCACTGGATCGACGATCACCACCGTCGGTGGCGGCGGAGGCGGAGTGCGGCCCAGATAGATGTCGGCCGAAATATCCACATTCACTTCAGCTTGAGTGAGGGGCACCCAGTGGAACGTGCCCAGCAACGAAAGGAGAATGAGCACTTTTGTTTTCATGACCGCTTGGACCGACGGGAGCTCATTGAGTTGCGATTCCAGCGGGTCGGTTATGCGATTCCCCTCAGTGCAATAGAGTTAAACCCCAAACAAACCGGTCCCAGGTTTGGTAAACGTAGCAGCAACCCTTGCTTGTGCGCACAGGAGGACACTCCAGGGTGAGGCCTCCGGTTGATTCACTCATTCGCGCGATTGCGGCTTCCGCGATCCCCGAATACGGAACCCTCAAACCCCGATTCGCATGACGACGAACCCCGCCTCGAATAACGCAGGACAGAACCGCCGGGACTTTCTCCGCCGTTCGACCGCCGCAGCCACGGGCCTGGCCCTCGGCGGGTCAATCCTCCCGATCGCCCAGGCCGCGAACACTACACCGGCGACTGCCGCCGCCGGCCCCGCGAGTCCGTCCCAAATTATGGCGGAACGCGCCGTCGATTACTTGAAGCAGATCGAGGAGGTGTCGCGTGGTCCCGGCGGCCTGATCATTTCCCATTCGCGGTTCGATACGCGCCGTCCGCTGCAAGAGGGCGATGACCTCCACCCGTACATGCACCAAGTGCTCGATTCCGTCTGGGGGCCCGCCTCACCCAAGCCCACCGTGGCCGATTGGTATTATGGCGAGAACACCGCCTGGGCGTCGGGCTGGCTGATGTGGTCGCAAATGATCCGTTACCGCGTGACTCACGAGGCCGAGGCGCTGGCGGTCGCCCGCAAGTGCTTTCGCGATCTCAACCATCTCTTCGATTTTGGCCGGACCATCGAGCCCGGCCTGCTCGGCAAACCCCACGGCGGCCGGCCCGGTCCCACCACCAGCTACGACCAATCCGCCAATCCCGTCCTGCTGTACGGCCAGTTCGCCCGCGACTTTGGCACGCCGGCGGAAAAGGAAACGGCCCGGCGCAATCTGCTCCAGCACGGCGATTTTTATCTCCGGCGGAACTGGGTGATGAACCACCACGGCAACTTGTCGCGCATCGTCGAGCCGATCCAAACCAGCGCGATGAAATACCTCGCCTGCATGCACGCTGCGTACGATGCCACCGGGGAAGTCCGGTTTCGCGATGCGTCGGTCAAATATGTGCGGCAAATCGCGGCTGCCGGCCAGCTGCCCTGGCCCAAGAAAAAATATGAGCTGAATGCGAACCTGTTCTATTATTCCTGGCTGGGCGAATATTGGAGCACGACGAGTGCGGCGGATGCCGCCGACTGGATCGGCAACATCAAAATCTACTGGGAAGCCGCCAAGCTGGGGTTGGACGAAGAAGGACTGCTGCTCGATGGCATCTACGACACCGAGGCAAAAAAATTCACCCCGGTAAAGGAGGGATGGTTTGAGACCAACCCACCCAGTGCCGGCGGCGGGACCACTCCGCTCCGCTGGTGGCGGTCACCCACCGGGTACCAGGGCCGCACCCTGTACTCACTCACGATCGCAATCCTCGGATTGATCGTCCGCAAACACGGCCTCGACGACCGCGCCCACGAAGTGTCGCAAAAGATCCTCCTGCGCATCAACCGCGACGGCCTGCGGCAATGCTGGGATGACGGCCGTCTGCCCAGCGAAATGAAGCCCTACGCCAACCTCTTCGGCGCTGAGTTTCCAGGGCAATGGATGATCGCCTACTGGATGGGCCGCGAACAGAAGGTGTGGTGAGTTTGGAAAGCGGGAAATCTGGAACGGACCTGGGAGGAAGATAGCGGCGGTCGTCTCTTTCGAGCCTCTTTTGAATGTGGAACTCAGGAATATCAGGAACGGAAACATCTGAGTTTTTTCCTGAGTTCCTGAGTTCCACATTCAAAAATTCAGCTTTGGTCCACACAACGGAGCAGTCCGATGTCCTTGAAGCAGGCCCTGCCCTTTCACTGAATCAGCACGTCCGTTTACCCCCAACCCCGTCCGGGCTTCCACGACTATGCGTGCCCCATTGATCCCTGCCGTCCGCACCTCTCTCTGTATCGCGCTGGCGGCCGTGTGTGCCCTGGGTGCAAACCTCCGCGCGGCGGAAGCGCAGGCCCTGCGTCCCCAGCTGAAGGCTTTCACCCTCGATCGCGTGCAGGTGGGCGGGGAGATCGGGCGGCGGATGGACCTGACGCTGCGGGAAAATTTCCTGAAGCTGGACGTTGAGAACGGCTTTCTGAAGCCGCTGCGGGAGCGGCATCCGAAGGAGCAGCTCAGCGGTTTCGCCACCTACATCGGCACGGGCATTCTGGGCCTGAGCGCGATCTACTTTGCCCTCGAATCGCACGATCCGGCGCTGGTCGCGCGCAAGGACTATATCATCGACGAGATTTTGAAGACGCAGTCTCCGAGCGGTTACATCGGTCTGTTCACGGAGGAGCCGAACGGATCGCACCTCTGGACCGAATACTG
>CAMAPG010000276.1 GCA_945859965.1 Opitutus sp. GAS368
ACTTTCCTCGCTCCACCGTTCCAAACTTCGCACTCAACACCCGATGATCTCCTCCCTCACGCTCGACCGGGAAAGTTTCCTCCAGATGGGAGACCGGACTTCGGCGCCCGTCACCCGCATCCTCGTCCTGACGGCCGGTTTTGGCGAAGGTCACAATGCCGCCGCGCGCAACCTGGCGGCCGCCTTCAACCTCACGCCGGAGCGGAGCCCCGCGCAGGTCATCGATCTTTTCGCCCTCGCTTCACCCCGGCTCAATGCCCTGACCCGTCGCGGGTACCTCGCGTTGATCAACCGCGCGCCCAAAATCTGGAGTGCGTTTTATCGCTGGATCGATCGCTCGCAGATCATGTCGCGCGGCTCGTGGATGCTCCGGCGCGAAACCCAGCTGCTCGGCGAATTGCTCGCCCAAGGACAGCCAACCGTCATCTGCAGCACGTTCCCCGCCTATGCGTTCCTCCTCGAGCGACTCGCGCGCCGGGGACACCCGGCTGTACCTCACTTCAATATCGTGACGGACTCCATCAGTATCACCTCGCTCTGGTACCGCGCGGGGAGCGACGGCTGGTTTGTGCCGAACGCCGATTCGGCCGCAGTCCTGCAGCAAGCCGGCGTGGAAACGCGACGCGTGCATGTCTGCGGCTTCCCCACTCCCGCCTTCATCGCCGAAAATCCCCAGCTCGTCCCCCCCGATCTGGCCGCCGGAAAAAAGCCGCGGATCCTTTATATCATCAACTCCGGCACGCACCACGCCGTCGAGACCGCCGAGGCCCTCCTCGCGGAACCGGAGTGGGAAGTGACCTGCGCCGTCGGCCGGGATGACAATCTCCGTCGCCGCCTCGAGCGCTCTGCAGCCGGCCGCAAAATCCCCGCCACCATCCTCGGCTGGACCGACCAGATTCCCCACCTGTTGCTGACCCACCATGTCGTGATCAGCAAAGCCGGCGGCGCCACCACGCAGGAAGCGATCGCCGCGCGCTGCCCGATGATCGTGAACCAAATCGTACCCGGCCAGGAGGAGGGCAATTACGAACTGCTCCGCCGTCATGACATTGGCGCACTCGCCGAAACTCCCATGGCGGCGGTCGAGGCCTGCCGCCGGGCCTTTGCCCGCAAAGGCGCGGTCTGGTACGAATGGCGTGCGGCGCTCGCGCCTCTTTCCCGTCCGGATGCCGCGCGCGTCATCGCGGACCGCGTGCTCGCGGAAATAGGCCCGAAAACAGCGTCGGCTTCGGTCAATGGGGGCGGGGTTCCCACATCAGCCAACCCGGACGGGATCAGCGCATGAAAACGCGTTTTATCTTCAACCCACACTCGGGCAAAAACCGTCGGAATCCCAATCTGGTTCCGGCCATTCGCACCTTCATTGCCGACCAGAGCCTCGATGCCACCATCGTCTCCACGGAAGCACCCGGTCACGCCACGGAGCTCGCCCGCGCCGCCGTGGCCGAGGGCTGTTCCCGCGTCGTGGCCGTCGGGGGCGACGGCACCATGAACGAAGTGGCCCAGGCCCTCATCGGCACGTCCGCCGCGCTGGGCCTCATTCCCTGTGGCTCCGGCAACGGACTCGCCCTGCATCTCAATATCCCGACTGAGCCTCAGCGCGCCCTGCGATTGCTCGCGGATGAACACCGACGTGTGGCAGTCATCGATACCGGTTCCGCCAACGGACATTCGTTCTGCAATGCCATGGGCCTGGGCTTCGATGCGGAGATCAGCCGGCGTTTCAACCGGCTCGATCGGCGCGGCCTGCTGGCGTACGCCCGTGCGGGCTTCGCCGCCTTTGCCAGCCACCAACCCGAGCGATGCGTCGTCGTCGGCCACCTCCTGCGCCGGCCCGTCAACGCCTTCATCGTTGCCGTCGCCAACTCCGACCAGTACGGCAACCGCGCCTTCATCGCCCCTCGCGCCCGGATCGACGATGGCCTGCTCGACCTGGTGGTGATCGGCCCGGTCAACGTTTTCAGCGCCATCCCCCTCGTCGCCCGCCTTTTTCTCGGCACGCTCGACCAGAGCCGGCATGTGCTGCGCTCTTCCGGCGTCCGCTTTGTCATCGAGCGCGCCGCTGCCGGCCTCATTCACACGGATGGCGAAACCCACGCCACGGGCGCCAGCATCGAAGTCATCGTGCGCCCCCACAGCCTGCGCATTATCGTCCCCGGGAATTCCCGGGCGCGGAAGGAAGGCCTTGAGGCCAACCAGCCTTCCTTTCCGGGCAGCGAAAATCGTCCCGAACCCACGCTCGCCGCCACCCTGGGCCAGCCCGGAGGACTGCCGCCATGAAACACCGCCTGCGCGTTCGCACGGTCGTCCTCTCCGACGTCCACCTCGGAACCCCCGACTGTAAAATTCGCGAGGTGAATCATTTTCTCCGCACCGTGCGGTGCGAAAAAATCATCCTCAATGGCGACATCATTGACGGCTGGCAGCTCAAACGGACCGGACAGTGGACCAAGGCCCACACCCGCTTCATCCGCATTGTCCTGAAAAAACTCGAGAAGCGCGGCACCGAGGTCGTCTACCTTCGCGGCAACCACGACGACATCCTGTCGGCCTTTTTACCGCTGGATTTCGAGAATCTCCGGATCGTGGAAGAATACGTGCACGAGACTCCGCGCGGCCGCTATCTCGTGCTGCACGGCGATGTATTCGATACGATCACGAAAAACTTCGTCTTCCTCGCCCACCTCGGCGACTGGGGCTACCGTGCGCTGCTGCGCATCAACCGGGCTTACAACGCCTGGCGCGCCTGGCGCGGACTCGAATACTGGTCGCTGAGCAAGGCCATCAAGGCCCGGGTCAAATCCGCGGTCAGCCACGTGTCGAATTTCGAGGATCACATCGCCGATCTCGCCCGCCAGCGCGAATGCGCAGGGGTCATGTGCGGGCACATCCATACTCCCGCCGACAAGATGCTCGGCGACATTCACTACCTGAATTCCGGCGACTGGGTCGAATCCCTCACGGCGATCGTCGAACATTACGACGGCCGTCTGGAACTGGTCGACTTCGCCCAATTCATCCGGGAATTCCCGCTGCCCAGCGAAGAACCCGGTACGGAAGAGTCCGTCAACGAATTCAGCGCCACCACGAGCTCCGTTCCGTGAGTTGCCTGTCCGTCCGCGAGCGTGACGGCCCCTTTAGCCGGCGCGCCCCAATCGATCGTTCTCGTTCTCATAATCGTTCTCGTTCTCCCCTGCTCGGAATCTCCTCGCCCCCGCATGACCTCCCTCTCCGCCCGAATCCTGAATGTCACGTATTACGTGACATCCGGCTCGCGGCCCATGAGAACGATTACGAGAATGATGAACGATTTATACGGTCGGACGCCGAAATGAAGACCGGCCGCGGTGGGCGTCAGGCTTTGGCGTTTAACTTCTCCAGTTCTTCCCGAATCACAGCGAGGGTGCGTTTCATCGCCCCCCGATTCGATTCGTACCATTTGCGGGCGGCCTCCGCCATCAGCGCACAACGGAATTCGTCGCCGAGCAGGGCCAGGGCCCGGGCCGAAAGGTATCCGGAATCGAGTACAGTCTGAGCCGCACCCGCGGCAACCAGTTCCGCGGCAATCTGGCGAAAATTGCTCATGCCCGGACCAAACAAGACCGGTTTCTCCAGCGCCACCGCTTCAATCGGCGTCTGACCTTCGGTGTGCGGTGGCAGGCTCTTGCCCACGAAGACCACGTCGGCCAGCTGCGTCAGCCGGCGCAACTCCCCCGTCGTGTCCGCGACCGAAACGTCCACCGGCCCGGTGGCGTGTCCGCGGGAGCGAAAATGAAATGTCAGGCCCGATTTTGAGAGGAGATCCTGGATTTCCAGCCGTCGTTCAGCATGCCGCGGCACCAGCAGCAGCGAAACCGAGAGCCCGGTGGAACGGCTTTTTTTCAAGGCCTCGATCAGCGCCGTTTCCTCTCCCGTCCAGGTCGAGGAGCCCAGCAACACGCGCTGGCCGTCCAGGCCCAGCTCCCCGCGCAGTTGCGTCCGCTCCGCCGCACTCAGCCGAGAAATGGTCAGGTCGAGCTTGATGTTGCCGGTCATCGTGAGGCGGTCGGCGGGAAAACCCAGCG
>CAMAPG010000277.1 GCA_945859965.1 Opitutus sp. GAS368
GCACTTCCGCCTTTCAGCATCGCCGGCACCCTCCCCGATCCCAAACTGCAGGTCTTTTCCGGACAGAGTCTGGTCACGGCGAATGAAAATTGGGGCGACAACAACGGCAGCACCACGCTGAGCGCCGTATTCAACACCGCCGGAGCCTATCCGCTCGATGCCGCGAGCAAGGACACCGCCATCCACACCACCCTGGCCGCCGGTACGTACACTGCGTGGGTCACCGGCACGCCGGGCACTTCAGGCGTCACCTTGGCCGAAATTTTCGACACGGATGGCACGAATGCGGTTGGACGGCTGGCAAATATTTCCGCGCGGGCCAATGTCGGGATCAATGCCGACGTCATGATCATCGGGTTCATCATCTCCGGTGATGTCCCAAAAAAACTCCTGATTCGCGCCATCGGCCCTGCTCTCGCCGGACCTCCCTACAACGTACCGGGTAACGTTCTCCTCGATCCCAAACTGGAGATCTATCCGGACAAGGCGACCACTCCGTCGCTGACCAACGACAACTGGGGCGACAATGGCGCCGCGACCGCCCTCAGCGCCGCTTTTGCGCAATCGGGCGCCGGCACGTTGAGCAATGCCAACAGCAAGGATGCGGCCATGCTCGTGACGCTCCAACCGGGACTCTACACCGCGAAAGTCTCCGGTGTTGGCGATACCACGGGCATCGCCCTCGTCGAGTTGTTCGAGATGCAATAATCTCGGGCGGCGCGATCAGGACGTATCGCATGCGGCTGTGACGCGCATGCGATCCGGTCAGCGGCGCTCAGACCCGGTTCCGGTTTTCGCATCCGGCACCACGGTGGGTGTTCCGACATCCACCTTGCCTTCGCTCACCGGGACATAGATCCGCTTCGGAGGCATGGTCTCGCGGCCAAAATACTTCGCTCCCGTGTTGACCATTGCCGGAAGCACCTGCTCAAAGCTCACCCGGCCAAAGTGCGTGCTTATCCTGGCCTGCCACAGCACGACTTTCTTTTTCTCTTTGGTATTGGCCGCGGCAAAGTCGAGAGCGGTCACCAACACAAAATAACGGTCCTCGCGTGCATCCTGCAGGGCTTGATCGTTCTGGATCGCATCGGTGCTTTCCAAGGGATGGTCGGTGGTGCCGCTGACGAGGCCATACATAGTTTTTTTATTATGAAACGAGGAGAACGACAGTTCCGTCGGATCTTCATCGTCCAGCTGGGCCGTGGACGTGATATCAATCGACGGGTTCATGTACCCCCAGTGAAAAAGGAGCAATAACGTCGGCAATGGCGTCTTGCCCTCCTGAAAAACAAAATATCCCTGTTTCGCGAGAGCCTTCGCGAGCAAGTGCAGCACCTCATTGTCGAGCGGTGGCTTTTCCCCGGCAACAGTCCGGCCTGCCGCTTGATAACCCGCCACCACCGGGAAATAATAAGCCGGGTTCTGAGGCGTGGTCAGGGGCAACTTCTTCCCCTCCGGAGTGAGTGTCACATTGACGTTGATATCATACTTCGCTTTCTGCGCAGCGAAGGCCGCAGGGCAGAGCAGTCCAAGAATTAGGGCACGGGAAACGAGCTTACGCATGAAAGGTTTTTATCCGGGATCCCATCGATCAGGGACTTTACCCTGATCGAAAAATAACGAACCCAGTTGTCGTTTAACGTTTCTCGGTGGACTCAGGCAGGACCGTCGCCGTGCCGATATCGACATTGCCGGCCGGAACCACCGGAACCGACGTGCGGTGCGGAGGCATGGTGTCCTTCCCGAAGAAGGGACCACCCGTGTTGATCAGCGTGGGCATGATCTGATTGAGGGAATTGACCTTCGACGAAGGGGTGCTGATGCGGGCCTGCCACAGCATCTTTTTTTCATTTCTTTCCGTAAAGGCCGCCGCTTCGTAGGCCGTGACAATGACAAAATAGCGGTCGTCCTCGGCGTCATCCTTTGCGAGTGCATTGACCTGGCTCATGAGTCCGACCCGGCCCTTGGGATCGACCAGGTTGGCGCTAAGACCGCTGACCAGCGCGAGCATCTTGTCCTGGTTCCGGAAAGTCGTGGCCATGACCGGATCGGTGGGGTCACCACCTTCACTCTCGGTCACAATCACATCGGGGTTCATATAACCCCAGCGGCAGACCAGAAACAGAGTGGCCGGAGGTGTCCGGTCCGGCAGCGCCACGCGGTAGCCCTGATTGGCGAGCACCCGGGCGAGCATGTGCAGAACCTCTTTTTTGTCCGGGATCGTCTCACCGGCCACCACGGGCCCAAGCTCGGTGTAACCCGCGACAATCGGATAGTAATAGGCCGGATTGGCCTTCGTCGGCGGTGTCAGCTTCTTGCCGTCATCGGTCAAGAGCACGTTGACGTTGACATCATATTTGGGTTCGCCAGCAAACAACGACAGGGGGTACCAGACAGCGAGGATCAGGAGAGCACGAACTGAAGGGCGCATAAGGGAAAAATAACTGCGATTTTCGATTACAGGGCGAATCAATACACGTAGACGGCAAACGAAGGGAAAAGTGTCAGAAATTTAATAGCCTGGGCTATTATCGTATTCATTATACGTCCGCAGAATCGCAAACCTGACGTGGTCAGGTTTTGCCCGGTGGAAGAAAGTGCCTTCTGTCAGAAAAATCTTCCCTCCTCCGCTCCGAGCCGTCAGAACCGGGCCTCGTGGCCAAGCCCAAGACTATCGGCTCCGAAGAACTGCACACCGCGATCCAGCGGTTGGCGGACGCTATTTCCCGGCGCCACCCCCGTCCGGAAAAGATTCTCCTGCTGGGAATTGCAAATGGCGGGGTCGAGCTGGCCCGGAGACTGGTCGCCGGGCTGTCGTCCCGGAGCTCCACCTCTCGCGCCCAAGCCGGCACCCTTGATATTTCCTTCCACCGCGATGACATTGAGCGCAACCCCATCCCCAAGGAATTCGCGCCCACGCATATTCCTAGCGACGTGCATGGCGCCACTGTGATCCTGGTCGATGACGTGCTCTTTTCGGGCCGCACCGTGAAGGCCGCCCTCGATGAACTCTTCGATCACGGCCGCCCCACCACGGTTGAACTCGCCGTCCTCGTCGACCGCGGGGGCCGCCGGCTGCCCTTTGCCGCCGATTACTGCGGGCTCACGCTTTCGGTCGGGGAAAATGAAAAAGTCGTAGTGACGTTGACCGCCAAAAGTTCCGACCAAGACTCCATTGTGATCAAGGCCCTCTAATTTCTGCGCCAATCCGCACTCCGCAACCCACCCTCCGCCACTTTCCCATGCCTTGGACGCGCCGCCATCTTATCACCCTCGAGGAACTTTCGCTCGCCGAGATCGACCAGATCCACGCGACCGCCGCCGCCTTTAAAAAGATCCTGGGGCGCAGCGTAAAAAAGGTGCCCGCCCTCCGCGGCAAGACGATCGTCAATCTCTTCCTCGAGCCCAGCACCCGCACCCGCATGGCGTTCGACATGGCGGCCAAGCGACTCAGCGCCGACGTCATCTCGTTTGACGCCGCGAGTTCCAGCACAACCAAGGGCGAGACTCTCCGCGACACCGCGGAAAACATCCAGGCCTTGCAGGCCGACATGATCGTCATCCGGCACTCCGCCGCGGGCTCCCCGCTCTATCTCTCGCGCATTCTCGATATCCCCGTCATCAATGCCGGCGACGGCGCGCACGAGCATCCCACCCAGGGCCTCCTCGACACCTTCACGATGAAGGAACACCTCGGCAGCCTCAAGGGCCGCAAGGTCGTGATTCTCGGGGACGTGCTCTTCAGCCGGGTCGCCCGCTCGAACATCCACGCGCTGACCAAGCTCGGCGCCAATGTCACCTTGGTCGGACCTTCCACCCTCGTCCCGGAATGGTTCACTAGCCTGGGCGTGAAGGTGTCCCACGATCTCAAATCCGCGCTCGCCCATGCCGATGTGGTCATGCTCCTGCGCATCCAGCACGAGCGCCAGGCCAGCAGTCATTTCCCTTCGCTCGGCGAGTACACCAGCATGTTCGGCCTGAACAAGACCCGTGCCGAGTGGCTCAACCCGAAGGCGATCATCATGCATCCGGGTCCGATCAACC
>CAMAPG010000278.1 GCA_945859965.1 Opitutus sp. GAS368
CCCGCGCCCGCGCCGGCGAGCTCCTGGCCCAAAAACGCGCCCGCGGGCTGGGGATTCCGGTCGTTCCCGTCCACCGCGCCGTCCTCAGCCAGCGGCTCGATGCGGACCGGCTGCCGGCCAAGCTGCATCCGGGAAATCCCACGGCCCAACGCGTCCTGGCCGACGCCATGCGCCAGCGCGCCGCCTGCTTTTGGGCGACGCCCTGCGGTCGGGGCTGCTCGATCCGCGCCAATTACCAGTCGACGACCGTGCATCTTCCGCCGGCGCTCGCGAGCGGCAATCTCGACATCCTGCCCAACGCGATGGTGCGTGAAGTCACGGTCGACGACAACGGCCTCGCCACGGGCGTGAGCTACATCGACAAAACGACCGGCCAGGACAATCACGTCACGGCGCGCGTGGTCGTGCTCGCGGCCAGCTCCGCCGAATCGGTGCGGGTGTTGCTCAATTCCAAATCGGCGCGTTTTCCCAACGGGCTCGCGAACTCGAGCGGCAAGGTCGGCAAGTACATCATGGACACCGTCGGCGCCGCGCTGGGCGGCCAGATCCCGGCGCTCGAAAACCTGCCGCCGCACAATGAGGACGGCGCCGGCGGCAGCCACGTTTACTGCCCCTGGTGGCTATACCGGGAGCAGCACGCGGGCAAATTGAATTTTCCCCGCGGCTATCACATCGAATTCACCAGCGGAAAATTCATGCCGGGCATGGAGACAGGGGCCAATCTCGAGTCGCTGACCTCCGGGAGTTACGGCCGGCGTTTCAAGGCGGATGCCCGCCGCTATTACGGCTCGTTCCTGTCCTTTGCCGGCCGAGGGGAAATGATCCCCAACGACGATTCGTTCTGTGAGCTCGATCCGCAGGTCAGGGACAAGTGGGGCATTCCGGTCCTGCGGTTTCACTGGAAGTGGTCCGAGCACGAAACGCGGCAGGTGAAGCACATGCAGCGGACGTACGCCGAGATCATCGACGCGATGGGCGGGCGCGTGCGCGAGAAGCCGCAGGCCGACGGTGCGCGGGCCATCGCCCCGGGCGGGAAAATCATCCACGAGGTCGGGGGCACGATCATGGGCGCGGATCCTAAAACGTCCGTGACCAACGGGTGGTGCCAGACCTGGGATGTGAAAAATCTTTTTGTCACGGACGGCGGCCCGTTCTGTTCCAACGCCGACAAGAATCCCACGCTCACCATCATGGCGCTGGCGTGGCGGGCGGCGGATTATCTCCTGGCCGAATTGCGGAAAGGGAATCTCTGACATGAGCACACCTGGTCTCCCCCGTCTCGATCGGCGCGAAGCCATCAAGTGGATGCTCACCGCCGCGGCCTCGGTCGCCGTGCTCAACAGCCGGATGTCCGCGACTGACGCGCCGAAAGCCGCCCCGGCAGCGGGCGCTTCGCCGCTGGCGGTGGGTTATGGCACGGATCCCGACCTGCTCAAGGACTACAAGTCCGGCGAGCTATGGCCGCTGACATTGACCGAGGCCCAGCGCCGGACGGCTGCGGCTTTGTGCGATGCAATTATTCCCGCGGACGAACGCTCGCCCGGTGCTTCGTCGGTCGGAGTGGTGGATTTTATCGATGAGTGGATCAGCGCCCCGTATCCGACCCAGCAGGCCGACCGGCCGCTTGTTCTCACAGGCTTGGCGTGGATCGATGCTGAAGCCCGGCGACGCTTTACGATGGATTTTGCGAGCCTGACGACGGATCAACAAAACGCGATTTGCGATGACATCTGCTACGTGCTGACCGCGAAACCGGCTTTCAAGGATGGAGCCTTGTTTTTCAAGCGGTACCGCGATCTCACCGCCGGGGGGTTTTATACGACCCGGGAGGGGATGAAGGATCTCGGTTATGTCGGCAATGTGGCCTCGGCCACGTTTGACGGTCCGCCGCGGGGCGTGCTGGAAAAACTCGGGCTGGTCTGAGCTTCGCGCGCGGCCGGCGCGTTGCGCCGCCGCGCGGAGCGTCGGTATGCGCTACGCGCTTTCGCGGTAGCGCCCACCGGAACCAGCTACTGGCGCCAGCCGGGTGGGATCACCTTCATAAATTCAGCGTAGTCCTCGTCGGACGACGACGCGTAGGGCGGTAACAGCCGGAGCGGGAAACTCGGATCGGAGACCTTGAACAGAAGCTTGTCGAACGCGCCGTCCATGTGGAACCGGTTTTCGGCCCGCTTGAGCAGGACGGCGAGCATCGCGCGCAACTCGGCCTCGTCGGCCGTGCGTTCCGCATTGGTGCCGCTGACAAATCGTTTCGCGCGCTTGGGGTTGATCGAGGCGAGCGAGATGAGCAGGCCGACCTCATGCGTCCGGCGGGCGATGGCATAGGCGCCCTCGGTGAGATAGAACCGCAGCCGGGGTGAAACCTTGAGCCAGTCGGCGACGATGGCCTCATCGTTCGTCCCGGCCTTGACGGCGACGAGGTTGGGGTGCGCGGCGGCCAGCCGGAGGTATTCCACCGAGGTGAGGCGCCGTTTGGTCCGCAACAAATTATAGTGAAGAAAATTGCAGTCGGGGAAACGGCCGCAGGTTTCGGCGAAAAAGACGTCGAGCTCGTGATCGTTGAGCGCCCCCCACGAAGGCAGTGAGAGCTGAAATTCGCGCACGCCTTGGGCGTGCGCCCGTTCGATCCGCTCGATCATGGTTCCCAGCGCCAGCGAAACCACGCCAACCATCGGGGTTCCCTTGCACTCCTTCATCGTGCGCGTGAACGCCGTGACGATTTGATCAAATTGCTTGTCGGTGACCGCATAGCCTTCGCCGGCGGTGCCGAACACATAGATGTGATTGGTCAGGTCGTGGGTGATCGTCCGGACCTGCCGGCAAAACGTCTCCTCATCGAACTGGTAACGGTCAGTCCACGGCGTAACCGCGGTTGCGAGAATGGTTGAGGTGGGGGCGGCGGGGGCTGAAGGCATGGGAACGAGAGGTTAAGGAAACAAGGCGGACATTGGGTAAAAAAGAAAAACGCGATTCACCCAAGCTGATTCGACGGGCGATCTGCCCTGATTTTTTAACCACAAAGGGACAAAGGCACAACGCCGGAGGGGATCAGCAGTTGGCCGGGCATTGATTTGCGACAATTCCTGTTCCGGTGGTTTTCTTTGCGCCTTTGTCCCTTTGTGGTTAAAAATCCGGATTAAATGTGGGAGCGGTTTAGCCCGCGACAAGTCGGGGTAAAACCCCTTCCACAACAAAACTGCCAGTACCCGACACAACCGATCCGCCCGCACTTTTACTTAATGGGTAAAAGTGCGTTTCGAGTCGAAACGAGTCCGCCGCGAGAAATCAGAGCGGCTTCAGGCCGGCTTCGATTTCGGGCCGGCGCGATTCCAGGAACGGCGGCAGCGCGAGGTGTTCGCCGAGGCTGGCCAGGGGCTCATCGACGGCGAAGCCCGGGCCATCCGTCGCAATCTCGAACAGAATGCCGTTGGGTTCGCGGAAATACAGACTCTTGAAATAATAGCGGTCGACCGGGCCGCTCGTCCGGACATTGAGTTCGACGAGGCGCCGGGCCCAAGCCTGGTAATCCGCCTCGGTCGGCGTGCGGAACGCCACGTGATGGACGCTGCCCGCGCCGGGCCGGGCCGGGGAGAGTCCGGGTTCGACCGCGACATGCAGTTCCGCTGCCGGACCGCCCGCGCCCATTTCATAGACATGCACCCGGGTTTCCGTGGCTGCGCCGGCGCCGGCCGCTGTTTTTCCTGCGCCACCCGCGCTCAACCCATACTCGCGCACCCGGCGGAAGTTCATCACGCCGGTCAGCACGCGGTCGGTGGCCTCCAGCTGGGGCACGCTCATGGTGATGGGCCCCAGGCCGCGAATTTGATGCTCGGCTGGAACGGGGCTTTTTTCCCACGGGTGTCCGGGTGAACCATTGCCGGTATCGACGATCAAGCTGAGCCGCTGGCCTTCAGGATCTTCAAAGTCGAGGGTCTGGCGTCCGTCGCGCTCAATGATGCCCTCGTAGGCCACGCCGGCTTTTTCCAAGTGCTTCATCCACCAGCGAAGGCTCGCCTCGCTGCCGACCCGCAGGCCGGTGCG
>CAMAPG010000279.1 GCA_945859965.1 Opitutus sp. GAS368
ATGCCCCTTCGTTCCATCGTTCTCCTCCTCGCGTTGGCTGCCTGCACGCTGGTGCAGTCCAAACCGGCCGAACTGATCACCTACAATACGCTGCCGCTCGGCTCCGCCGAGGCGCCCTTCCTGTTGAGGACCTATTTCCCCGATCCTGATCTCGATGATGCCGTGTTCGCGCATCATCACCGGGGCGATCGCAGCCCGAAATACAATCCCATCAAGGGCGAGGATATTCAGGGCCAATACGAGCCGATCAAAGGCATTCCCGCGGCGATCGGTGTGAATCACGGACCGGAACTCTCGTATGTTTTCGACACCACGGAGGGACGCCTGATGTACGCATGGAAAGGCGGCTTCGTGGACATGTTTCCCTATTGGGGTGATCAAAACGGCGGAAACCGCCTCGCCTACGATTATATCCCGCGATTGGTCGGCACCCTTTTCTATAAAACCTCCGGCCAGAATCCGGTCGAGATCGACGGCAAAAGCGTCTCCGAACTCGGCGCGCCCCGCTTTGTCGGCTACGATCTGGTCAAGCGCCAGCCGGTGTTTCTCGTGCGTTTCGGCGGGCATACAGTGCGCACGCGGGTGCAGCCGCTCCCGCAAAAGCTGGGTCTCCAGCTGGAGATCAGCGTCGAGCCCGCGGCGGCGTTGTCCTATCGCAACGAGGATCCCCGCTATGTCCTGCAGCAGAAAAAAACGACGGATGGCGTGCTCCACGTCACCTTGACCGGCGTGGCCCTGGGTTCATTCGAAGGTTATCCGCGCAAGCTCAATTTCACGACAGCGAGCGTCGCGGTTGGCGAACAGCTTTATAATAACTACGGCTGCGCCGTGTGTCACTCACTCGACGGTTCAGCGAGTCATGGCCCGACCTGGGCGGGACTTTTCGAACGCGAACGGCCGCTGGTCGATGGGTCCATGGTCAAGGCCGACGAAGCCTATCTTCTCGAATCGATCAAGGCGCCGAACGCCAAAATCGCCAAGGGTTACGCGCCCAATTTGATGCCGACCTATCCCCTCAAGGAGCTCGAATACGAAGCGCTCCTGCTCTTCATCAAATCGCTCCGTCAGCCAGAGTGACCCTTTTTTATCCCGTTGTATTTACGCCCATGTTTTTTCCCCGCTGCCTAACCCTCTCACTCGGCCTGATTCTCGCCGGCTCATTGCCAGCTGTGCCGCTCGCCGAATGCTTCAAAGTTGAGACGATTGCGTTTCCCTCTGACATTCCCGCCGAAGTCGGCGCGATCGGGTTTGATGCGCAAGGCACGCTTTACGCCGTGCTGCGCCGCGGTGATGTGCTGACCGCCAAGCCCGCGAAGGATCCGCAAGGTTTTGCCTGGCGGCTTTTCGCGACGGGGTTCGACAACGCCGCCGGCATTGCCGTGATGGCGCCCGGCCGCGTCCTCGTGGCGCAAATGGGGGAATTGACTGAGGCGATGGATACCGATGGCGACGGCCAGGCGGACCGCTATCGCACCGTGGTCGACGACTGGGGACTCTCCGGAAATTATCATGAAGCGAACTCGGTCTGCCCCGACGGCAAGGGCGGCTATTATCTCTCGCTGGGCACGGCCTCGTATAACGGCCCGACGTTTGTCCACACCAAAGGCGAATATTCCCGGTTCGGCCGGCGCGGACGCAATTTTTCCGCGGTGAAGAACCGCGGCTGGACGATGCACCTGACAGCCGACGGCAAGTTTGAGCCATTCGCGTCCGGGTTCCGGATGCAAAATGGACTGATGGCCGACGACGAGGGCAACCTCTGGTCCAGCGACAACCAAGGCGACTGGAAAGCCACGACGCCGTTTTATCACGTCCGGTCGGGACATTTTTATGGCCACCCCAGCAGCCTCGTCTGGGATCCAAAATGGCCGGCCGGCAAGGATCCGATAGCCACGTATCGGGCCGACCTCGCCGCTTACAATGCCCATCGTACCTACGCCGCGGTGGAGATTCCTCATCCGGAGATTTGTCGTTCCGGTTCCGAGCCGATCCAGATTCCGCGCAATGGCAGCTTCGGCGCCTTCGGTGGACAAATGCTTTTGCCCGACGAATTCGGGACGCGCATCGCCCGCATCATGCTCGAAAAAGTGGACGGCGAATTCCAAGGGGCGGTGACCCTTTTCATGGATGGGTTCGGACTCCGCACTGGTAACAATCGCGTGCGTTTCTCGCCCGATGGGCATGCGCTCTACGTGGGCCAGACTGTGCGCGGTTGGGGCAAACCATCCGAAGGCATCCAGCGCATCACCTGGCTCGGCGGCATTCCCTTTACCGTCGAAACGATGCGCATTACGCCGACGGGCTTTCGGCTCACCTTTACCGCGCCGATCAACGACGCCGGGCGAAAATCGCAGAACTATGCGGTTCGTTCGATGATCTATCAGTCCCGGTGGACCTACGGCAGCGATCCCGAGGATCAACGCGATGAAGTGGTCAGCCGGGTGGCCGTGATCGACGAACGCACAGTGGAAATCGCGCTCGAGTCGTTCCGCCCGGGACGCGTTTATCGTCTCAGCCTTGGCCAACCGCTCGCCAGTGCCGCGCACGAAGCCCCGGCCTATCGCGATTTTTATTACACGGCCAATCGCATTCCGGCCGCGCGCTAGCCGGCCGGATTTGAAGCGGCCTAGGAGCGGTTTGGGAAATGCCGCCTGCCTTGGATTCTCGTAGCGAAACGCGCCTGTCCTCCGACTTGTCCGCCATAGCTCTTTGAGCGACGGCGGAAGGCTAGGCGAAGGAGGATGAGCGTTTCGGGTTCGGACGAAAGCCTCACGGCCTTTCGCTACTCGGAGAGACGAATTCCCAAACCGCTCCTAGGGCACCGCGATCAGCTGAATTCTCTGTTCGGCGGATTCTTCCACGGCGTCGCGCTCGAAGAGCAAAGGGAAATAGCGATCATGCGCCCAATCGGCGAAGAGATCGCGGTAGTGCGGGCTGCGGGGATCGCCCGACTGGCCCGGCGTATTGCATGCCCAGCTGTTGTTCCAGTCGCCCACGTCGGTGACAAACCGCGCGGAAGGGCCGGACGTCAGACGAAAGTCGCTTGAACGCCACGAACTGAGCCCGATGGTCTGGTTGTCGCCCGCCTTGCTGATCGGCCCGACATCCCAGGCCTGGCGTGATTCGGAAGGCCGCACCGGGGCGAGGGGATGCTCGAAATAAGCCTGGTGTACCTGGCCCCACTGCCATTTGGCGGGATCGGTGCCGAATTCCCGGTCGAGCTGGGCGATTGCGGATCGAAAGGCCGCGAGGAGGATTTCATCGCGCGCTTTCGCGGGATCGGGCCCGAGCCGTTGGTCGGGCTTTTCCAGCAGGCTGAGAATTACCTCGGAATCCCCTTGGCCGACGATGGGCGCCACGGCGGTGGGCACGAGCTGCTGCACGACGAGAGGCCGCACGTGCAGGTTGTACCATACGTTGTAAATCGTGGAACCGGCCGAGTCGCGGGCCGCGCGATGGTCCCAGGAGCGCAGGATCTCCCACGCGGCGGCCAGATGCGGTTCGGCGGGCGGAGAAATCTGCGCCAGCAACGCGGTGGCGCGCTGGCCAGTGACGGTCGTAATGTCGGTCTGGGTGTGAATCAGGTCCTCGACGGAAAAAGTGTTGGAGCCGCCGAAAATCTGCCGCTGGCGCTTGGAGCGTGCGGGATCGCCCCATTCGAAGCCCAATTTCTTTTCAATGAGGCCGGGGGTGGAAGGCAGGTTCATTTCATTCGAGGTGCCGAACCAGCCTGCGGACGGATTGAAGAGGCGGGGAAATTCATCCATCGACCGGAAACCGTCCCATTCGTAGCGCCCGTCTCCGGGCACCGGCATCAGGCCGTCCCAGGTCGGACGGATCGGCACGAGTCCCGAGGGAGCCCAGCCGATATTGCCGGACGTGTCGGCGTAGAGGTAGTTCAAGCTCGGCAGGCCGGAACGATTCATGGCCGCGAGGAATTCGTCCCAGTTGTGCGCGCGCATGTACTCCAGGCTCGACAGATAGGGGGCCATCCCGGGCTCGAGCCAGGCGACGCGGGCGGCGAACGCGCGGTGATG
>CAMAPG010000280.1 GCA_945859965.1 Opitutus sp. GAS368
GCCGCGAGATGGGTTTCCTCCAGGCTTTGGGTTGGCATGACCACGACATCCAGCTGGTTTTCATCGCCGTGATGATGGTGGTGCTCATGATCGTGATCATGATCATGGTCATGGTCGTGATCGGTGTGGCCGATCACCAGCTCATGCGTGCCGGCGGGCAGGGGATAGGCGCCGGCCCATTCGAAGGGATATTCCGGCTCAAGAAATTTCGGATCGAGCTCTGTCGCGCGGTCGAGGTTAAACCCGCCGACGTCCAGGACGCGGGCCAGCGGGATATCGCAGTTTTTGGTGCGGTGAATGCGGGCGACGGCGTTCATGCCGCGAATCCGGGTCTCAAGTGCGTCGAGGTCGGCCGAACTGACGAGGTCGGTCTTGTTGAGGAGAATGACATCGGCGAACGCGAGCTGCTTCACGGACTCGTCCTCGGTCGCGAGATGCTGCAGCACATGCTTCGCGTCGACCACAGTGACGATGGCATCGAGGCGGAAATGCTGCTTCATCTCGTCATCGGTGAAGAACGTCTGCGCGACCGGGGCCGGATTCGCCAGGCCGGTGGTTTCGATCAGGATTCCGTCGAGCTTGTCCTTGCGCTTGAGCAGACGCCCGAGGATGCGGATCAGGTCGCCGCGCACGGAGCAGCAGATGCAGCCGTTATTCATCTCGAAAAGCTCCTCCTCGCTCTGGATGACGAGCTGGTTGTCGACGCCGACCTCGCCGAACTCGTTTTCAATCACCGCGAGTTTTTTCCCATGCTGCTCGGTGAGAATGCGGTTGAGGAGGGTGGTTTTGCCCGCGCCGAGAAAACCGGTGAGGACTGTGACAGGAATGGGACCGCTCATGAGATTCGTGGATGGATTTGAGAACCTCGACGGGACCGGACCGGAAGGCAAATCGCAAACGGGATGGCGTCTCGTGATTTTTCTAGAGGCCTCGGAATTTTAGGCCACGAAAGAACACAAGGAGCACATAGACCGATCCCCATACCTGGTAGTTCGCGCACCTCCTGATTTCAGTCTGATCTAATGGAGATCGACGGATTGGTCTATGTGGTCCTTGTGTTCTTTCGTGGCCAAAACCGGTTTGGGATTCATCGGCCCATTATATCGAAAATGCTCTAGCTCGTGGGCTCGCTGGCCGGATCAGCCTGGATCCGTTCAATCCGGATCCGCCGCGGGCGTTCCGCGTTCACTTCCAGAGCGGTGAGGCGGTAGTCGCTCACGGGGATGGTCTCGCCGCGGCGGGGCGCGCGGCCGAGGTGGCGTAACGTCCAGGTCGCGACGGTTTCGCGCGACAGCCATTCGAGAGGCCAGCCGGTCTCGGCCTGCAACTCGCGCATCGTCAGAGCGCCGCTCACGACGATCGAATTTTCGCGCCGCTCGTAAACGGGGCCGCGCTCGATATCCAGTTCGTCGCGGATATCGCCGACGATTTCCTCCAGCACATCCTCGAACGTCACGATCCCGGCGAGCCCCTGCCGCTCGTCGATCACGACGGCGAGATGGCTGCGCGCGGTGCGGAACTGCTCGATCATTTCCGGCAACAGGGTTTTGAGCCGGAATTTGAGCACCGGCCGGATCAACGGTTCGAACGGCGCATCGGCCCCGAGCGCCTGGAGCTGCCACAGCCACTCGCGCACGAGCAGGATACCCTTCACTTCGTCGAGGCTGCCCGAGCACACCGGGAAACGGCTGTGTCCGCTGGTCTGGGCGATGCGCAGGTTCTCGGCCAGCGGCTTGTCCAGCCAGAGCGGAATCACCTGGTCGCGCGGAAGCATGATCTGCTGGGCGGTGGTTTCGCGCACGCGCAGCGACTGCACCATGAGCTTGTTGATCAGAGCATCGCCGGGGTGGGTGTGGCGCGCGTGGCTGAAGACGTATTCCATTTCCTCGGCGCTGAAGGCGTGATCGCCCTCGCCGGTCGGTCCGAGACCGGCCCAGCGCAGGAAACGGTTGGCGGTGCCGTTGAGCAGCCAGATGAACGGAAAGAAAACGTAATAGAACACCAGCAACGGCGCGGCGACCCAGAGGGCCACGGCCTTCGAGCGCTGGATCGCGAGCGACTTGGGCGCGAGTTCGCCGAAGATGATGTGCAGAAACGTGATGGTCGCGAAGGCGATGGCGAAGGAGATCGAGGAAACGGTCGCCGGCTCGACGATGTTCCAGCGACTCAGCAACGGTTCGAGGCGGTGGGCGATGTACGGTTCGCCCATCCAACCCAAGCCGAGGCTGGCCAGGGTGATGCCGAGCTGGGTGGCGGACAGCGCGGCGTCGAGATGCTCGGTGGCCTTGAGGGCGAACTTCACCCGCCAGCCGCCTTTTTTCACCAGCGGGCGCAACTGGCTGGCGCGGACCTTGACGAGGGCGAACTCGGCGGCGACGAAGAACCCGTTCGCGAGCACGAGGGCCACGATGAGCAGGGTTTCGAAGGCGATGCCGAAAAAGGTCGTCATGAAGAAGTCGCAGGCTGGATCAGGAAACCCGGCGCGCCAACGTTCGAATTCCCTCTCGAACAAGGCATTTGAACCACAAAGACGCAAAGACACGAAGATCGATCCCAAACCCAGGAAGATCGGACTTTGTGTCTTTGCGTCTTTGTGGTTCACTTCCAAATTCCGGATTCGGCTTGTTGCGGGAAGGAGTCGGAGGTATTCCCACCCCTTCCTCGTTCGAATTTTATGCCGCCCCGTGTTGTCGTCCGTCACCTCTCGAAACGCCATGGCGCGTGCGAGGCCGTGCGGGATGTGAGCTTTACGATCGGGGCCGGCGAAATCTTCGGCCTGCTCGGCCCCAACGGCGCCGGCAAAACCACGACGATCGAATGCCTCGTCGGATTGCGCGAACCCGATGCCGGCGAACTCACGGTGGGCGGCTGCGATGTCCGCCGGCAGTCGCGCGAGGTGAAGCAAAAAATCGGCGTGGTGCTGCAGCACACGGCACTGCCGGACAAAATCACGCCGCGCGAGGCGCTCCGGCTCTTCGGCTCATTCTACCGGGACCCGGTCGCGCCCGAGGTCTTGCTGGCGCGGTTCGCGCTGGTCGAAAAAGCCGGCGCGCGTTTTGAAACGCTTTCCGGCGGGCAGCGGCAGCGGCTCGCGCTGGCTCTGGCCTTTGTGAATCGTCCGGAAGTTGTCGTGCTTGACGAACCCACGACCGGACTCGATCCGCAGACCCGGCGCGAACTGCACGCCGAGATCCTGCAGCTGAAACGGGACGGCCACACCGTGCTGCTCTCGACCCACTACCTGGAGGAGGCGGAAGCGCTGTGCGATCGCATCGCGATCATCGATCGCGGAGCCATCGTGGCTGAGGGCACGCCGCGCGCGTTGATCGCTGCGGCCAGCGGCCGGCAGTCGGTCCGCCTGGTCTCCGCCCCGCCGCTGGATCCGGAGCGACTGGCCCGTGTGCCGGGCGTGGAGGAATTGGAATGGGAGGGAGCGACGGCGCGATTCAAGACGGACCGCGCGCCGGCGACCCTCGCGGCATTGACGGCACTGCTCACCGAGACCGGGGCTGAGATTGTCGACCTGCAGGTGCGCAAGAGCTCGCTGGAGGATGTTTTCCTGGCGCTCACGCGTGGTTCGGGCGGGGAGGACCCGGCAGCATGAACGGCTGGCTCCAGCACCTCGGCATTTCGTTGCGGCTGCATTTCCGCAACAAGCTGGCGCTGATTTACGGTTATCTTTTCCCGCTGATCTTCCTCGTGGCGTTCTGGGTGCTGTTCCGCCACGACAAAATCCCCCTGCTGCGCCACATGGGGGAACTGCTCACCGTCAGCGTGCTGGGCGGCGCGTGTTTCGGATTGCCGACCACCCTCGTGAGCGAACGGAAACGCGGTGTCTGGCGGCGTTACCGGCTGGCGCCGGTGCCGATCTGGACCCTCGTCGGGAGCACCGTGGTGGCGCGCTATCTCATCGTGCTGAGCGCCGGCCTGCTGCAGCTCGGTGTCGCGCTGGCCGTCGGCATGACCCTGCCGGCGCATCCGCTGGCTTTGTTCGTGGCCTTCACGCTGGTCGCGTGGGCCTT
>CAMAPG010000281.1 GCA_945859965.1 Opitutus sp. GAS368
CGTACTGACTGTTGGCACCGCGCAGGACGAACATCCGTTTATTGCCGGGCAAAATCCAGAACTGGTAACCATAGCCATAGTAATGCGTGACGGTTCCCGGGGCCAGGTGCTTGTCTTCCGCCCGGTTCCTCGTCGCATCGATCAGATAGGACTTCGAGACGATCTGCCGGCCGTTCCACTCGCCGTCATGCGCGAGCAGGCGCCCCAAACGTGCGTAATCGCGCACGGTGGCGTTGAAACCGGAGGAGGGAAATTCCTGTCCCGAGGTGTCGACCCACCAGGTCGCCACCGATTCCGTCCCGATGGGCTTCCAGATTTTTTCGCTCAAGTAGGCGGACAACGACATCCCGGTCGCCCGCCGCAGCGCGAGGCCCGTCGCTTCGTTGTCGCCGGGCGAATAATCGAAATGCGTGCCTTCCGGAAAATCGCGCTTTCGGCACGCGGCCAGCACCGCAATGGGATTGGCGTCGGCCGTGATGCCGTCGATCAGGCGCTGGGTGCCGGCGTTGCCTTTCACGCCGTTGACCTTGCCGTCGAAGTCGATGCCCGACGACATCTGCAGCAGGGCGCGCAACGAGGTCTCACCGTACAGCGTGCCTTGCAACTCAGGCACGTAACGCGACACGTGATCCTCCACTGACTGGATCTTTTTCTCATCGAGGGCAATCCCGACGAGCAGGGACATGATCGACTTCGACATCGACGCCGACATGAAGCGATCCGTCTCGGTGCGGCCGTACTGGTAGCGCTCCAGCAGGATCGTGTCGCCCTGCAACAGGAGGATGCCGGTCACCGGAAAATGCGCCAGGTACTCGTCGAGCGTGTAACGTTTCCCGTTGAAATCGTAACGGATCGCCGGCTCGTCCTTGGCGCGCTGGAAATTCCACGGCTGCGCGGCGGGCTCGACCCGGTTGGAGGGAAAGATGGTGTCGTAGCGACTGAACGAACCCACGAGATAGGGCGTTTCGCGCCAGGTCGTGCGATTGCCCACGGGATAATTTTTGTCGGCGCCGAACAACGCCGCCTCCGGGCCAGTGGGACTGAAGCGTGGCGAGGTGGCTCCGGCACTCGCCAACAACGCAATGAAACACATCGCTCCCAGGCCCATGCGGATTGCGTCACGCCAACGGTTCATCGGGGTCATCGTGGCAAGACGCTATGCACCTCGGCGATCCCACATCGATAAAAATCCCTGCGCAGTTTCGTCCCTTTGTGCCTTTGTGGTTAAAAGTTCGGAGGTTCGATCCGATTGAACCACAAAGGCACAAAGAGACGAAGGCGATCTCCGGAACGGTCCGGCACCATGGTTTTGAACAAGCCCTCCTAAGAATGCTCTAAAAGGCTATACAAGGCCGCGCCCATCGCTTAGAGCTTACGCTCCTGTTACACCTCAACCCCGTACCATTATGCCCCCTGCATCAGTTCTGACCCGTGTTTGTTTCCGTTCGCTTCCCCTGCTGGCCGCCGTTTTTGCCGCCGCGTTGAGCGTTCCCGTCCAGGCTGCCGCGCCCACTGCGAAAATCCTCGAGACGCGTGTCATCTCCGATGAGCCCCAATATTATTTCGGCTGGGCCACCGTGGCGACCCGCCGCAACGGCGACCTTGTCCTCACGTATTCGGGCGGCCGCGATGGCCACGTGTGTCCGTTCGGCCGCGTGGACATGATGGTCTCGCACGACGAGGGCAGGAACTGGTCCTGGCCCCGCACCATTCTCGACACCGATATCGACGATCGCGATTCCGGCGTCCTCGAGACCGCCAAGGGAACACTGATCGCAACGACCTTCACCGCGAACAGCTACGAGAAGTACCTCGATGAAGCGGAAAAAGGGAAATCCGCGGAGTTCGGCGTGGGCGGAGGCCAGATGGTGAAAGCCATTCCCGCCGGCCGTCTGGCGGCCTGGAAGGCGGCCCGCGACCGGCTCACGCTCGCGGAACGCAAAGCGCAAACCGGCGCCTGGATCATCCGTTCGACCGACAACGGCGCCTCTTGGTCGCCGCAGATCCGCGTCCCGGTCAACAGCCCGCACGGCCCGATTCTCCTGAAAAGCGGACGGTTGCTCTACCTCGGGAAAAAGATGTCCGCGCCCGATCTCGCCGGGGTGTGCGAATCCACGGACGACGGCCTCACCTGGAAATGGATCGCCGACATTCCCGTCCGCAAGGGCGACACCTATGACGACTACCACGAGCTCCACGCCGTGGAAGCCGCGAACGGCACCATCATCGGCCAGATCCGCAATCACAGCCAGACGAACACCCGCGAAACTCTGCAGACGGAATCCACCGACGGCGGCAAGACGTGGACCACCCCACACCCCATCGGCGTCTGGGGACTTCCCTCCCACCTGCTGAAGCTGAAGGATGGACGCCTGGTGATGAGCTACGGCCACCGCCGCAAGCCCTTTGGCAATGAAGCGCGCATCAGCAGCGACAACGGCAAGACCTGGTCCGAGCCCATCATGCTTTCGCCCGACAGCATGAACTCCGATCTGGGCTATCCCAGCACCGTCGAACTCAAGGACGGCTCGCTGCTCACCGTTTGGTACGAAAAGATGCCCGGCATGGCCAAGACCGCCCTGCGCCAGGCGCACTGGACGCTGGCTCCATAAGCAATAGTCTCCCCTCACTCCGGCCGAACCTTCACTGGTTCGGCCGTTTTTATTTCTTCATCAACAATCCGTCTCAATCCGGTCTTTAACCACAAAGGCCCAAAGGAGCGGGTGGATTGATTTCAGCGGTTCGTTTTCGTGTCTTTGTCCCTTTGTGGTGAACCTTCCGTCTTCTGAAAAATCACGAGGTGCTGCCGCGGCAAAGTCTCAACCGTCACAACATGTGTTAGCGGCAGGACGCTCATTTCCTTTTTGAGCTGGGCTTCGGTCATCTTGTGCAGCGGCTTGATCGGCACTGCCGGATCCTCCCCGCGATACTCGATGAAGACCACGCGGCCGCCGGGTTTCAGGCGCCGGCAAATCGCCGCCATCATTTCCGCGGGATGGCTGAACTCATGGTAGACATCCACCATCAGCACGAGATCGACGGACTGCGGCAGCTTCGGGTCTTCGATCGTGCCCAGCACGCCCACCACATTGGTCACCGCGCGTTCCTTCATTTTCCCGGCGAGCAGATCGAGCATCTCCTGCTGGATCTCGACTCCGTACACCCGCCCTTGCGCGCCCACCGCCTGCGCCATGCGCCAGCTGAAATAACCCGTGCCGCAGCCGATGTCGGCCGCAACGTCGCCCGGCTTGAGCTGCAGCGCCTGCAGCACGAGGTCCGGCCGTTCCTCAACCTCACGCTCCGGGCGGTCCAGCCACGGCGCCCCTTCGTGCGTCATGTAGTGGGCGATCTCGCGATCGAAGTAATATTTTCCGGTGCCGTCGCGGGTTTTCCGGCCCGTCACATAACCCGGGGCCGGCAATTCACGCTCCGGCGCCGCCCGCCCGTTCGCGCCGATGAGCAGCGACAGGCTCAGGCCCCACGCGAGACAACGAAAGTGATTCTGAGCGCAGCGAAGAAGGTAGGGCGAATCCTCCGGATGAGCCTTCCGTATGCTCGGCTCGTCGGGGACGACTCGCCCTACCTCTTCGCTACGCTCAGATGAAAGAGGACAAAAATGGATGACCGTTTCCGGGAACTCAGCGGCGGCGCGTTGAAGAAATAAATTCATGCGCGAAAGGTAGCGGCCGTCGTCCCGACGGCCACTCTGATCGGATTGCGGTCAGGGACGACCGCCGCTACCTTACTTTGGCTGCTCCACTGTGCGGAACTGCATCGAGTACAGATCTGCGTCGCGCAGCACAACCCGCAGGCGGACCGGGATGCCTTCGAGTTTTTTCAGGCTCGCGCCCCAGCGCGGGTTGGCGGTCCACACGACGGAGTGCTCGACCTGGTCGCCCCAGTTGTTCCGCGCTCAGCACCGGCTCCGCATCCAGCAATGCCTCCACCGCCTTAAACTCCGCCACACCCGCCGGCGCTGCGCCACCCACCGCCAGCACTACGCCCTGCACGCG
>CAMAPG010000282.1 GCA_945859965.1 Opitutus sp. GAS368
GCTTCCCCCGCGGACTCAATCCGCGAAGTTCCGCGATCCGATTTCGCGGAATATTTACCCGATCGTGGGGTGCCCCGCCGGGTCCGGACTCAACGCTTGCTCACGGCCGCTTCAGCCGCGGCGAGCAACTGGTCGGATGAAAGTCGCACGCTGTAGTCGGGATTGCTGTAGACGAACCGGATGGTGCGATCAGTGCCCACGATGAAAACGGAAGGAGCGGGCAGCCAGCGGATGGAAGGATCGCCGGGGGCAGGCGGCAGCTCCATGTTGCGCTTGGCGTATTTCTCCACGGTTGCGGCGTCGACCTGGAAAGCCACGCCGAACGCGGGAATGGCCTTCATCTCCTGGTCGGAAAGGAGGCGGTAATTGAGATGATGTTTGTCGATGGTCGGCTGCAGCGCGGCGGGCCGGTCGGGACTGATGGCGATGATCTGGTAACCCAACGCGAGCAGCTTCGGCTCCAGTTCCGCCAGCGCGGCGAGCTGTTTGTTGCAATAACCGCACCAGCCGCCCCGGTATAAAATCACCACGGTGGGTTTGGCGGCGTAGGCGGTCCCCAAGTCGAAGGCCTGGCCATCGGGGGTTTTCAGGGTGGGGCCGGGAGCCTTGGCCCCGACGGTCAGGGGAGTGGTTTTGTCGGCTGAAACAGCGAGATTGGCCGGGCGGGCCTGGACGACGGAGGCGGCGAGCGCGAGAACCGCAAAAGCGAGGGGCAAAATGGGTTTCATGGGGAGGGGGTGAGTGCAGTAGGGGACTTCCCCATGATTTCGGCGAGGCTGTTTTTGGTTGTTTCGGGGTCAGGCCTTGGAAAATTCTTCCGCCGGCGGTTAGAAAAAGGGCTGGAACGAAGGTTGCGTCGGGGCTTGCGCAAAAAGCCCGCGGGCATACCAATGCTTGGCTTCTCCCGTGCCCTTTCACCCCCTGTTTCGGTCATGGCCCCCTCAGGCTGTGGCCGATCAAAAGTAACCTTCTGCCGTTGGCATGCGTCCGGCTCGTTGAAATCGTTTCATGAAAATTTCGTCTCTTTTTTCCGGTCCAACTGCCAGGTTGTTGCCTTTAAGTCTCTCGCTCACAGTGGTTTTAAGTGGATGCGGGGGTTCAAAAAACAAGGGCACAGCTTCGGTTCCGGCTGTTCCGGTTCAGATCGCGATCGCCGTGCAGCAGGACATGCCGCGCAGCATCGAATCGATTGGCAGCGTGCAATCGCTGCGGAATGTGGCGGTGAAGTCGCAGGTCGACGGGATCATCGCCAAAATTCATTTTCAGGAAGGCGATGACGTGAAAGCGGGCGATCTGCTCGTGTCGCTCGACCGCCGGCCTTATGAAAACAGCCTCCGGATCGCGCGGGCTGACCTGGCGACGGCGCGGGCCGAAGCCACGCGCGCCAGGACCGAGGCCGAACGCTACAAGCGCCTCGACCAGCAGGACGTCGTTTCCAAGGAGCAATTTGCACAGCTTCTGACCAAGGAGGAGACCACGCAGGCCATTGTTCAGGCCAAGGAAGCCGCGGTCGCGAATGCGGAGCTGCAATTTGGCTACACGGAAATCCGCGCGCCCATTTCAGGCCGGACCGGCCAGTTGATTTTGCACGAAGGGGCGTTGGTGAAGGGCAATGACGTCAATCAAACCATCGTTTCCATCAACCAGCTTTCCCCCGTCGGCGTCGCGTATTCCGTGCCCCAGGATGCGCTGGCTGAAATCCGCCGCGCGATCAATGAGCAGCGCGCGAGCGTGTCCGTCACCGACCGCGCCGCGGCGGTTTCCCGCACGGCGGGCCGGCTCGAATTTTTTGACAACACCGTGGACGCTTCAACGGGCACGATTGTCCTCAAGGCGATGTTCGACAATGCCGACCATGCGTTGTGGCCCGGGCAGTTCGTCCAGGTGCAAACCCAGGTGGGCCTGGATGCCGCGGCGATCGTGGTGCCTTCCTCGGCGGTGCAAACGGGCCAGAGCGGCTCCCAGGTCTTCGTGATGAAGGCTGATCAAACGGTGGAATTGCGGCCGGTCAAAGTGCTGCGCAACACCGGCGACCAAACGCTGATTGCCGAGGGGATCAAGGCCGGGGAAGTGGTGGTCACGGACGGCCAGCTCCGCCTCCTGCCCGGCGCGAAGGCGGAACCCAAGACGATCTCAGGTGAACCGATCGGCGCAAAGGTGACGGTGGCGGAGGGTAAGCGATGAATCTGCCCGAGCTGTGCATCCGGCGGCCGGTGATGACGACGCTGCTGACGGCGGCGTTGTGCGTCTTCGGCGCCATGGCCTACAAGCTTCTTCCGGTCAGCGATCTGCCGAACGTCGATTTCCCGACGATTGTCGTCACCGCCAGCCTGCCGGGCGCCGTGCCGGAAACCATGGCCTCCGCGGTGGCCACGCCACTGGAACAGCAGCTTTCCACCATCGCCGGCATCGACTCGATGACGTCGACGAGCTCGCTCGGTATCACGACGATTACACTGCAGTTTTCGCTTTCCCGGAGCATTGATGGTGCCGCCCAGGACGTGCAGTCGGCGATCGCCGCGGTACAACGGCGCCTCCCCAATGACATGCCGGCCCCCCCGTCTTTCCGGAAAACCAATCCCGCGGACCAACCCGTGCTTTTCCTGGCGCTGAGTTCGCCGACATTGGCGCTTTCGGTGGTCGACGAATACGCCCAGACCATGCTGGCGCAGCGCATTTCCACGGTCGACGGCGTGGCGCAGGTTCAGGTCTTCGGGGCGCAGAAATATGCGTTGCGCGTGCAGCTGGATCCGCGCGCGCTGGCCAGCCGCGGCATCACGTTGGACGAAGTGCGCACCGCGTTGTCCACCCACAACGTGAATCTTCCGACCGGCGTGCTTGACGGCAACAAGCAGGCGATGACCGTGATCGCCACCGGCCAGCTCAACAACAGCGCGGAGTTCCGCCAGATTGTGGTGGCCTACCGCAACGGCGCCCCGGTGCGGCTCGGTGAACTCGCGCAGGTGATCGACAGTGTGCAGGACATCCGGGTGGCGAGCTGGTATTACAACCAAGGCATGACCAGCCGCACCATAGGTCTCGCCGTGCAGCGGCAGCCCGGCACGAACACCGTGGAGGTGGTGAGCGGAGTGAAAGCCCTGCTGCCGAGTTTCCGCCAGCAGCTCCCGGCATCGGTGAAGCTGGAGGTGCTCTTTGACCGTTCGGAAACGGTGCGGGAATCGGTGCACGACGTGCAGTTCACGCTGGTGCTCTCGATCTTCTTGGTGGTGCTCGTGATCTTTCTGTTCCTGCGCACGCTGACGGCGACCCTGATCCCGGCGATGGCGATCCCGATGGCGCTGCTCGGCACGTTCATCGTCATGTATTTTTTCGGGTTCACGCTCGATAATCTTTCGCTGCTGGCCCTGACCCTTTCGGTGGGGTTCGTCGTGGACGATGCGATCGTGATGCTCGAGAACATCGTGCGTTACGTCGAGCAGGGCATGGGTGTGCGCGAGGCGGCGCTCAAGGGCTCCGGCGAAATCGGGTTCACGATCATGTCCATGACCCTGTCGCTCGTGGCCGTGTTCATCCCGGTGCTTTTCATGGGCGGCATCCTCGGCCGCCTGCTGAACGAATTTGCGGTGACGATCACCGCGTCGATCCTGGTGTCCGGCGTCGTGTCGCTGACCCTGACGCCGATGTTGTGCAGCCGCTTTCTCAAGCCACGCCGCGCGGAAGGCGAGCATCACGGACGGATTTACCAGGCGAGCGAGCGGGTTTTTAACGGCATGGTTTCGGTGTATGAACGCACGCTCCGGATCGCGATGCGGCACCGGCTCGTCACGGTGAGCATTGCGGGCCTCATGGCGGTGCTGACGCTGGTCGTGGGGCGGGTGTTGCCGACCGGCTTTATTCCGACTGACGATACCGGCCAGCTGTTGACGTTCACCGAGGCGGCCCAGGATATTTCCTTTGCCGAGATGGTGCGGCACCAGCAGGCGGCCGCGGCAATTGTCGCCAAAAATCCGGCGGTCGATGCGTTCATGTCCTCGATTG
>CAMAPG010000283.1 GCA_945859965.1 Opitutus sp. GAS368
AATACGTGGCTGAAGGACTTTCGCGGGAATTGGACATGCGGGTGGTGGTAAAGGTGGAGACCATGAATCCGGTGCGCTGCTTCAAGGGTCGGGGAACGGACTATCTGATTACGAAGCTCGAAGCGGGCAGTGAATTGATCACGGCCAGCCCCGGTAATCTGGGTCTGGCGATGGCTTATGCTTGTCGCCGGCGCGGATTTGGCCTGACGGTGTATGCGGCTGAGAACGCGAATCCATTGAAATTGCAAGGCATGCGCGCCATGGGCGCCCAAGTGATCCTCGGCGGAAAAGATCTCGATGCGGCGAAACTCGAAGCCAAGTCCATGGCGATCCGGCTCGGCCGACGCATGGTCGAGGACAGTCTGGACGTGGAAACGGGTGAAGGAGCGGGAACCATCGGGCTCGAGCTCGCAAATTTCCCCGAGACGCTCGATGCGGTTCTGGTGGCTTTGGGCAATGGCGCGTTGGCCTGTGGCGTCGGCCGGTATTTCAAGTATGCGGCTCCGGCGACGCGGATTGTCGCGGTGCAGGCGGCGGGTGCTCCGGCCATGCTGCAATCGTGGATGCAGCAAAAAATCCTCCGCTTCGACTCGGTCGATACGATCGGGGATGGAATTGCGGTTCGCCTGCCAATTCCCGAATGCGTCCGGGATATGGAGGGAGTGATCGACGAAGGGATTCTGGTCAGGGAAGCAACCTTTGTGGAAGCGATGCGGCTTGCTCATCGCCACCTGGGGGTGGTGCTCGAGCCCGCCGGGGCCGCGACCCTCGCCGCGCTGCTCGAAAATCGGGAAAAATTTAAAGGGCGGACGGCGGCGGTCGTGCTGTGCGGAGGAAATCTGACCCCGGAACAGATGCAGGCTTGGCTAAGCTAGCCAGCGCAGATTCAGAGACACGACTTCAGGTAATCCAGGCTTTTGCGGGCGATGGTTTCGGGATCGGGTTTGAAATCGAACACCTCCACCGAAACGAATCCCTCGTAGCCGACGTCGGTCAGGGTGCGCAGGATGGGTTTGAAATCGACCGCGCCAAAACCGGGCCCCCGCAGATTGGCGTCATTGGCATGAACGTGATGGAACCAGCCCTGGCAGGCCCGGATGTTCTCGGGAATGGGCAGGGCTTCGGCGCACATGCTTTTCACGTCGAGCATCATTTGGATGTTCGGATGATTGATCGTTTTCACCATTTCGATCACTTCGGCGTTCGTATTGAAGACATTCGTAAGTTCGGCCGGCAGGGCCTCCAGGCAGAAGGTGACGTTCCGGCTTTGGGCGGCGGCGGCGCAGGCGGCGAAACTTTCCCGCAGCAGTTCCCAGCCCCGCTCGCGGCCGATGGCTGGGGCGATGCTGCGCTGGGCCGGCGAACCGAACACCAGGGTGGTTCCGCCCACGTCCGCGCAGAAATCGATCAAGTGCCGCAGGTAGTCGACCGTCCTTGCGCGAACCGCCGCATCGGCCGAGCAGACATGCAGTCCTTCCGGCCGGACCAGCAGCCAGTGCAGGCCGGTGAGGACGATTCCGTGATCGGCGGCGATGGCCCTGAGTTCACGGCGTTTCGCCGCGGGAATGGTTTCCACCGAATCCGCGAATGTGAACGGCGCGAGTTCGAGCCCGTCGTAGCCGGTGGCGGCGACGCATTCGACGATGCGGCGGTACTCCCAGCCTTCGAAGACTTCGTTGCAGATCGCGAACCGCATCGACTCAGTCTTCCGGCAGGGGCTGGCCCTTCGTTTCCGGCGCCCAGATCAGCGCGACCAAGCCGAGCAGGAAAATGAAGGAAAGGATGGTTGCCGCCTTGCGGAATGGATCGGCCACGCCGTGTTCGAGCAACTGCCGGTTCAGATACATGAGCATCGGAGGAAACGCGGCGGCCAGATAACGGACCGTATTATAACAGAAGCCGACCCCGGTGCCGCGGAGTCGGGTGGGGAACAACTCGGGGAAGTAGATCGCGAACCCGCCGAAGACCGACAATTGCGCGAAACCCATCATCGGCAGCATCCAGTAGGCATCGGTGCCGCTTTGCAGGCGGTTGAACACAAAGATCGTGGTCGCGAGGCACAGGATGAAGGCGCCGAAAAACGCCGCGCGCCGGCCGAGGGTGGTGGCGACGACCGTGAACGCCATGATGCCGAAAAAGGCCCCGACATCCTGCAGGGCCGTGCCGTACCCGCGCACCACGTCGACCACGTGTTGCGGTTCACCCTTGAGGGCGGTTGAGATCAGCTCGGGCGAGAAGAACCCGATGCCCCACAATCCGGCCATTCCGGACAGGCCGAGGGCCAGCCCCACAAAAAGATTTTTCCGCCAGCGCGGATGCCGCAGCAGGGAGGGAATCGAGCCGACGCTCTCCTTGGTTTTTCCTTCCGACTTGGCCCGTTCCTTCGCTTCCCGCCAGCGGGCCGGTTCGCGCAGCAGCAGCATGATGGGGATGATGAGCAACGCGGGCAGTACGCCGACGAAGAAAATGATCCGCCAGCCGCTCAAACCGAACATAAAGTCCGCCTGGCTCGGTTGAATCTTCGTGCTGATAAGCGAGCCGAGGATGTTGCCGCACGCCGAAAGCGCCTGCAGTGAACCGAGGGCAATGGCGCGCGCACGCGCTGGCACGCTTTCCGCGACGAGTGTCGTGGCCGCGCCGAACATGCCGCCGACGCCCAAGCCGACCAGAAAGCGAAAGCCCAGGAATGCTTCCAGGGAATGCACGATGCCCGACAAACCGGTGAAGCCCGAATAGATCAGCAAGGTGAGCGCCATCGTCTTCACGCGACCGACGCGGTCGCTCATCATCCCAAACACGATGCCTCCGGTCGCCCAGCCCAGCATCATCATGGTGGTGGCCCAGGCGCCCCAGTCTCTGACGGCGGCCATGGAGGCGCCGGGTCCCATGATTTCGCGGATGGCCGGTTCGCGCGAGAGGGCGAAGATCCGCTGGTCCATGCAATCGAACATCCACCCCGATGAAGCGATGATGACGATGAGCCAGTGGTACCACGTCAATGGTTCCGGTGGTTCTGCAACCAGGGTGGTATTCTCCGTGCGGTCTGAGTTTGGGGTGGTAATCATGAGCAGGCCTCGGGGTTGGCGGGGAGGGAAAGTCGAAGCGGATGCGAGCCTTAGCGCCAGCGCAGAATTTTCAAGGGAGGAAGACAGGGTGCGATGCGCCCGGCAATTTCGTCGGGCGTCTCGATGTGGTTCACCTTGATGTCGACCACCCGCGGCCCATGATCGCCAATCAATTTTAATGATGCCCCTTCGTTCCATCGTTCTCCTCCTCGCGTTGGCTGCCTGCACGCTGGTGCAGTCCAAACCGGCCGAACTGATCACCTACAATACGCTGCCGCTCGGCTCCGCCGAGGCGCCCTTTCTGTTGCGGACCTATTTCCCCGATCCCGATCTCGATGATGCCGTGTTTGCCCATCATCACCGGGGCGATCGCAGCCCGAAATACAATCCCACCAAGGGCGAGGATATTCAGGGCCAATACGAGCCGATCAAAGGCATTCCCGCAGCCATCGGGGTGAATCACGGACCGGAACTCTCGTATGTTTTCGATACCACGGAGGGGCGCCTGATGTATGCCTGGAAAGGCGGCTTCGTGGACATGTTCCCTTATTGGGGCGATCAAAACGGCGGGAACCGCCTCGCCTACGATTATATCCCGCGATTGGTCGGCACCCTTTTCTATAAAACCTCCGGCCAGAATCCGGTCGAGATCGACGGCAAAAGCGTCTCCGAACTCGGCGCGCCACACTTTGTCGGCTACGATCTGGTCAAGCGCCAGCCGGTGTTTCTCGTGCGTTTCGGCGGGCATACGGTGCGCACGCGGGTGCAGCCGCTCCCGCAAAAGCTGGGTCTCCAGCTGGAGATCAGCGTCGAGCCCGCGGCGGCGTTGTCCTATCGCAACGAGGATCCCCGCTATGTCCTGCCGCAGAAAAAAACGACGGATGGCGTGCTCCACGTCACCTTGACCGGCGTGGCCCTGGGTTCA
>CAMAPG010000284.1 GCA_945859965.1 Opitutus sp. GAS368
TCCTATGGGGTCGCGAGCGATTTGCGACCCCGCGCGCCACAATCTTGCCGGGGCAGTATCTCAGTGACGTGGCGATCGCCGATCTGGATGGGAATGGACAGCCTGATATCGTTCTGGCCAGCCGTCGCACGGCCAGCGTGTATGACGCGCAGTCACTGATCTACTGGGGCAATGCACGCGGCTATGGCATTCACCGACGGCAGGAGCTGCAGACGTTCGGCGCGAGCTCGGTAACCGTTTCCGATACCGACGGAGACGGTCGACTGGATTTGCTGTTCACCAACACGGTCAGCGCGTATGTGAACGGACCCGACAATCGCGAGGATTCCCTTGTCTATTGGGGAGTGCCGCACCGGGGTTTTTCCTCCTCCTTCGTCGCTCGATATCCGACGAACGCCGCAATGGGCTCGGCGGCGGTCGATCTGGATGACGACGGGGCTCCGGAGCTGTTGTTCGCCAACATGGACGACACCAGCTTTCTTTATCGTGGCACGCCGGCTGGACCGTCGCCGCAAAACGTCCAGAACCTGACCTTTGCCGGATCCAGCCCGCACAACTCGTTCGCCGTGGCCGATCTCAACCGCGACGGATTTCTGGATGTTGTCATGAGCACCGGCGTCAGCGCCGATTCCGGCGGTGCGGTTGCGATCATGTGGGGCGGCTCCAGCGGTCTTCTGTCCGGAGGCAGCACGAAGATCGCCTACGATCTCAAGGGAGTCGCAAACTTCCGGCTCGCCGATCTCAACGGGGACGGGTGGCTCGATCTCTTCCTGGCTGCAGGCTACGACCAACAAAGCGCCGTCATGTGGGGATCGCACGAAGGATTTTCGATGCAGCGGGCGACCTTCATCGATGAGCCGAATCTGGTGAATGTCGAGTTTGCGGACCTCGATGCGGATGGCCGACTCGATCTCATCCTGCTGAAGGGATTCGACCCGGCCGCAGCCAACATCAGGACAGGCGCGCGGCTCCGCATCCGATTCGGCGACGACCGGGGTTTTCCCGGTCGCGAGGTGGTCGAACTTCCGGTTACCGGCGCCCGTGACGTGCTGGCGGCCGACCTGAACCAGGACGGATCGCTCGATGTCGCGGTTGCGCAATACAATGGAGGGGAGCGTTCGGACCTGCCGTTCCTGATTTTCTGGAATGCAGGCCAGAGGCGGTTCTCGCCCGAGAACCGGGCGGAGCTTCCCGGCTTTGGCGGCAACGGCCTCCTGGCTGCAGATTTTGACGACGACGGACTCATCGACCTGCTGGGAGTGAATCACATCGCCGAGGGAAACCACAACGTCGACAGCTATCTCTATTGGGGCTCGGCCAAGGGATTCTCCGCGGCCGAGCGCAATGCGCTTCCCTCCTCGGGACCACATTGGTCCGCTCATGTGGACATCGGGAATATATATTCGAGAAAGTCCGAGGAACATTATGCGTCCGCCCCGGTACCTGTTCCAGGGCGGGTCGAGCGGGTGCAAATTTCGCTTCGGGGGGATACGCCGTACGGCTCCGCGCTGGCGATTGAGGCGCGCTCGTCGCCCGATCAAGAAGATCTCAAGCGAAAGCCCTGGAAACAACTGCCGAACGGCGTCGCGCAACTTTCCCCGGGGGACACATGGCTCCAGTATCGTGTGACTTTACGGGCGGGCCGGGGCGGCGCGACGCCCTACCTGTCGTCGGTCACTATCCGCGAAACCGAATAAACCACCCGATCTTTATTCGCCGAATCCGCATCAACCATCACCCCATTTTATCTTATGGCCAGACTGCCTTCCTATCTTCGTCGCGGCATCGAGCTTATCGACGTCCATTCGCATTCCGGCGTGGAACCGATGCTCTATCTGACCCACGGCTTCCCTTTTTGCCATGACCTGGAGAATGCGAAAGACCTCACGGCTTGACTGTTGACAAAGTGTGCGGGCGGAAGGCTCGAAACGAAAAATGAAAGAAATGGTGTTGGGAATGCGTTTTTTAGTGAGATGGCCTATCCGGTTCGGATCGAGTATCCGGGAGCCTGTTATCATGTGATTAACCGCGGAAATTACCGACGCAGCCTGTTTGAAGGCCAAGGCGCGGCGGAAGCATTCATCCGGACGTTGGGAGAGGCTGCGGAGCGATTCGGCTGGGAAATCCACGCCTATGTGGTGATGCGCAATCATTTTCATTTGGCGGTGCGAATTGGAGAGCCAAACCTGAGCGTTGGGATGCAGTGGCTCCAATCGACCTGGGTTCGGCGCTATAATGGCTATCGTCGAGTTGTTGGCCGCCCTTTTCAGGGACGCTACAAAGCGATCTTGTTCGAACCAGGCTCGGCCTTTGCGCAAGTCTGTCATTACATCCATCTCAATCCTGTGCGGGCCAAAATCGTGAACGCAGAACAGGCGGCGAGGCATCAGCATGGCAGTCTGGCGTGGTTTCCTCGCAAAGACCGGCCCCGTTGGCTCAATTCAACCACAGTACTCATCCATGCCGGGCAACTCAGCGATACGCTGGAAGGGTGGCGCTGTTACGGCGATTATCTTGCGTTTCTGGCGGGGGATAAGGCAGCGCAACGCGATCTGGCCAGCAAACGATTCAGCCGAGGTTGGTGTGTGGGAAACAAGAGTTTTAAGGCCAAGATCCGGGGACAAATTGAGGGACGGGTCTTTGAGTCAAGCGGGGAAAGATTCATTGGTTTGGAGCGTGAAATCGTTCAGCTGGAGCGAAGGGCTCTTTGGGAAGAGGCGTTGCAGAAACTTGCGCGCTGCGCTGGAATAGAGCTGGGCGATCTATCGAAGAAGAAATCAGCGCCCCTCAAAGTGCAGTTAGCGGCAGCAATGAAGGAAACTACGTCCGTTTCCAACGGATGGCTCGCCTCGCGCTTAAACATGGGGCGTCCGGCATCCGTCAGCCAGTTCGTTCGCCGCTGGCTACTGTCTCGGCACGGCAGAACTGTAACCGAGCATTTGTTGTCAAGAGTCAAGCCGTGAGGTCTTTCGCTGCAGGATCGGCGTTGCAGTTCCGGCAAGCGGCGCGCAAACCTAACGGAGCCGGTCTGGAAAGACGGCTCAAGCACACGCTGCAGCGAACCACCCACATGTAATAGGGAAACCACGATGACAGGCGCTGAAACAAATAAGAAATTGTCAGCCGAACAACGGGAAGAACTGCTCGGAACGTTGAAAACCCGCTTTGAGAAAAACCGGCAGCGCCATAAAGGTCTCGAGTGGGCCAAGGTGAAAGCACGGCTGGAATCGAATGCCGGCAAGCTGTGGTCGCTCCACGAAATGGGAAAAAAGGGCGGTGGGCCAGATGGGGTGGGCCAGGATAAAAAGACGGGCGAAATCATCTTTTTCGATTGTGCAGCGGACAGTCCGAAAGGCCGCACCAGCGTGTGTTATGACGGGGAAGCGCTGGATTCGCGGAAGGAATTTAAGCCGAAAAATAGCGCCATGGATCTGGCGGCGGCCATGGGCATTGAGCTTCTGACGGAAGAACAGTATCGGGAACTGCAGACGCTGGGGGAGTTCGACACGAAGTCGTCCAGCTGGGTGAAAGCTCCGGCTGATATCCGGATGCTCGGTGGCGCTCTCTTCGGTGATCGCCGTTTCGGCCATGTTTTCGTGTATCACAATGGCGCGCAGTCTTACTATGCCGGCCGGGGGTTTCGTGGCTCGCTCAGGGTCTGACCGCTCAACCACGGATTTTTAACCACAAAGACGCAAAGGCACAAAGGTTGATCCAGCCCGGGCTTTCTTTGTGCCTTTGCGTCTTTGTGGTTAAATCTTTTGCGATCGAAGGGTGGATTGGAAACCCGCCCTACCTGAAGCAGCGAAGGGATTTTTTGCGGAGGTAACGCATGACTGACAGTGCGTCCCACAACGGGGTTTGCGGTCCGTTGAAATAGCGGTGGCGCACGCGGATCTCCTCGGCGTAGCCGCGCCAGGTACCGGCGTCGCTCAGGCCGTGGGTTCCGCAGCGGGCGATCTGCAGGGGTAATGGGGCGAA
>CAMAPG010000285.1 GCA_945859965.1 Opitutus sp. GAS368
ACACGCCCACTTTAACCATATCAGTCCCTCTCCCTTAGGGGCATCAACCGCCAGATGGATTAAGATAAGCCAGCAGGCAATATGGAGCGAACAACTGAATAGCAGACGAGTTAGCGTTCGTCGCGGATTCGACCAAAAGATAAGTACGCCCAGAATCGTGACTACCAACGCAGCTAGCAGTGCAGTGGAGTTTAGCATCGCTCTAAAATCATACAGGAATTCACCCCTGCTAGTCCGTGAGTATTAATCAGCGTGACTCCATGCGAAACTGGCCGCGCCTGGTTGCTGAGATTAAAAGGACATGCGGGATCTGGATATTGCCAATTCACGGTTGGTGGAAGGATACTGTTACGCTGAGCTAAGGCAGTAGCGGCGACCTGAATCGCTGGTGCTGCACCCAGAGGGCTTCCGATAGCAGCCTTGATCGAGTTTACTGGGATTTCGGATAACGCCGAACCAAATACCTCATTCATTGCGCTGTACTCTCCCGCATCAATCAATCTATGGCCGGGACCCCACGCACTGATGGCTTCTATTTGACTCGGACGGATTCTCGCGTCGGCCATGGCCAGCTTACTCGCGGAGACAATACCTCCACACAAGTTATCGACGTCATCATTTGCGAAACCATAACCTGAAATATAGCTGTAGCCTTGGCGTGGACTGGATTCTGGTTCGATCACAAAAATGCACGCTCCTTCGCTTACTACACCTGTCGTCCGCCATAAATCAAACGGACGACACAAGCGTTCCGGCGATTCCGATGTGGGTGGTGTAAGGCCGGCTGCTCGTAATTCGACAAGAGCACACCGATGAAGGGGCGCCTCCGTTCCTCCACAAAGGGCGATATCTACCTCTCCATTTGCAACCAATTCAGCGGCATATCCAATGGCATCCATTCCTGAACAACATGAGCTTTGTAACGCCATCGTGCGGGCCGTAATCCCGAGGATCTGATTTATCGCCCCTGGAACAGCCGCGATATTTGTGGTGTAAACCGTACGGGCGAGTGCTCCTCGAATCCCTCGTTTCTGAACGGCATCTATCGTGCTGGTCGTGCCTCCAAAATCCATCAACGTTGTTCCAGTAACAACAGCGCAACTAACACCAACGAGTTCTTTTTTCTGAATCTGTGCGTCCTGTAGTGCAAGAATCGCACCTGCGACTGCAAAAAGCGTATGTCTCGCCGAACTCTTTGGTAAGGCTGAAATATCGTTGAGATACCTTTTGATATCGAAACTTGAAATATGCGCGGCGACAAATGGCCCAAATTCGTCACCCAAATTGGCATAAGGGCGTATGTAACTTACCGGCTCGAAAATCCCTTGCTCAAACGCTGTGCAACCTATCCCTGCCGGAGTAACTGGACCGATGCCGGTAATTTTAACTCTTCGGCGGCTCATACGGGACTACGTTCCTGAAAGAGTAAAAGCATCGCGTCACTCTGATGTAGTCGCCGGAAACACACTCCGGATGGTGGTGCCTTGGCCGAGCGTCGAGGTCATTTCGAAGCTGGCGCTGTGGGCACCGAGGAGGTGGCGGCAGATGCTGAGGCCGAGGCCCGTGCCGCTTTGCTTGCTGGTGAACCCGCCGCGCAGCGCCCGCTTCACCGCGACCGGGCTCATCCCGCAGCCGTTGTCGCTCACCGTCAGCTCCACCTGGCCGTTCTTCCGTTCGATCGTCACCTCGATCTTCTTCCCTCCCGCCTCGATCGAATTTTTCAGGATGTTCTGGAACACTCGCATCAGCTCGAACTTCGAGCCGCGCACCGGCGCCACCGCCAGGCCGTTCACGTGGATGGCCGCATTGCCGAAAAAAATCACCTGCCGCACTTCCTGCACCACTTGCACCAGGTCGATCGGCTCGAACTTGCCGGCTTTCTTCGACGCCTGCCGCCAGTTTTCCGAGAGGTGGTGGCAGTACTCCGCCGCCCGTTCCACCATGCTCGCATACTCCAGCAGCTTCTGCCCGCGTTCGGGATCCCGTTTCGAGACCGCCCGCACTTCCTCCACCAGCAGCGCGGCATAACCGATCACCACCGTCAGCGGGTTGTTGAGGTCGTGCACGAGTTCCACCGAGGCCCGGCCTTGCCAGATCTGCGGCTCGTTTTGCTCCACTTCCTGCTTCAACGCCGCATTGGACTTCATCATGTCGAGCGTCATCCGCGCCTGGTGCCGCCGCAGGCCCGTCGCCTCGGCCTGCTTGCGGACCGCTGCCACCAACTCCGCCACATCCGGCGGCTTGCGCATATACTGGTTCGCGCCGGCCAGCATCGCCTGCTGCGCAGTCAAAAGCGTCCCATAGCCCGTCAGCATGATCACCGACACGTCGGTATCGAGCTTGCGGATCTCCTCCAGCGCCTTGATTCCATCCATCTCGGGCATGCGGATATCCAGCACGATGGCCGCATACTGCCGCTGGCGGATCGAGGCCAGGGCTTCACTGGCGCGGCCGGCCGTATCGACGCTGAATTCCGACGACAGGGTGAACGCGATCGACTCGCGCGGCCCATATTCGTCATCGACAACCAGCACCGGCAGCTTTTCGTCCAAAGGTTCCATTTCGGAGGACTTTTTTTCGGTGGACATACTCAACCTAGCCGAGCGGCCCAGACCAGAACTTCGGGGGAAGACAATGGCATGCGCGTGTTTGCAGAGTGCGTTTCCGTGTGTCAAGGAGTGCGTCGGACATTGATTTAGACAAACCTTTTAACGAACATCTTTACGTGATTTTTACGACCATTGTTTCCGTGTCGGTCGCCGCTGTTTTCGGTGGGCTTATCGTCTGGCTTTTCCTGCGCGGTCAGCAGGCCGCAGTGTCGGAACGCGTGCGGGGCAAGGAGGAGGAAAATGCCCGGCTGGTGGAGGAACTCGCCACCGCCCGCGCCGAGTCCGCCCGTCTCGCGACCGGTCATGCGCAGCTTTCCACCCAGCTCGAGGCCGAGCGCGCCGCCCACGAGCGGCTCACCCACGAATTCAAGGCGCTTTCCGCCGAGGCCTTGAAAAACAACAACGAGTCCTTCCTGAAACTCGCCCAGGCCACGCTCGAGAAATACCAGGAGGGCGCCAAGGGCGACCTCGCTGCCCGGCAGCAGGCCGTCGAAACCCTCGTCAAGCCGCTGCGGGAATCGCTGGAGAAGGTCGACAAGAAGATCGGCGACTTCGAAACCTCCCGGCTGGGCGACAACAAGTTGCTTGTGGAGCGGCTGAAGGATCTCGGCGCCGCCCAGGTGCTGCTCCACGCCGAGGCCAACAAGCTGTCCACCGCCCTGCGTTCCACCAGTTATGCCGGCAGCTGGGGCGAGCTGCAGCTGCGGCGCGTGGTCGAGATGGCCGACATGCTGCCCTACTGCAATTTCGCGGAGCAGGAAACGGCCGGCGCGTTGCGGGCCGACCTCGTCATCCGCCTGCCCGGCGGCCAGCGCATCGTCGTCGATGCCAAGGCTCCCCTCGAGGACTACCGCGCCGCGGTCGAGGCGGTCGATGAAACCGTCCGCTCCGCCCACCTGGCCGAACACGCGGCGAAGGTCCGCGGCCACATCGACGCCCTCGGCGCCAAGAATTACTGGGAGCAATTCCAGCCGGCCCCCGAGTTCGTCGTGCTGTTCCTGCCGGGCGACCATTTCCTCACCGCGGCCCTGCAGGCCGATCGCACCTTGATGGATCGCGCACTCAGCCGGCGCGTGCTGCTCGCCACGCCCACGACGTTGATCGCCTTGCTCAAGGCCGCCGCCTACGGCTGGCGCCAGGAAGCGGTCTCGCAGAATGCCGACGAAATCAGCGCGCTCGGCCGCCAGCTGTACGACCGGGTCGTCAACTTCGCTGACCACCTCAACAAAGTCGGCCGCAGCCTCGACACCGCGGTCAGCGGCTACAATGCCGCGGTGGGCTCGTTCGAAGGCACGCTCCTGCCCGGCGCCCGGAAATTCGCCGAACTGGGCGCGCGCGGCGCCAAGGAATTGAACCCGCCCGCCTCAG
>CAMAPG010000286.1 GCA_945859965.1 Opitutus sp. GAS368
GTGAACCCGCCGAGGCCGAACAAGTCGCCCAGCCCGAAACCCTGATCAACCAGCGGATCGATTTTATGCGCGGGGTGTTGACGGCGAAACAGGCGGGCAGCGCGGAAGCGGTCCGCCGCGCTCTGGCGGCCGACGCCAACGGGGAAGCCAGCCGGGAAATCCTGCGAAAACTGGAGAGGTTGAAGGACGACGAGCTGGCCTTGCTTTCCGAACGCGACACCGCCTCCTACCTCCAGGCGTAGACCACCCGCTGGACGGTCTGGTTTGGCGTCGGCCTGAATGTCCTGCTGCTCATCAGCGCCGCGTGGCTGATCCGGGATGATCTGGCCTCCCGCCGGAAAGTCGCCCTCACCCTGGAGCAAGCCAACGCCCAGTTGGAGGACAAGGTGCGCGCCCGCACCGCCGAGCTGGCCGGCATCGAACGACCAGCTCTCGATCGAAAACCTCGAGCGCCAATGGGCCAACCAAGCGTTGGAACAGCAGCTGCGCTACAATCAGCTCGTCATCAATTCCATCAACGACCTCGTGCTTGTCCTGACCAAGGTCCTGAATATTTCCCGGATCAATTCCGCCGTGGTTCATTTAACGGGTCGGGAGCCCTCGGATCTTATCAACCAGCCGTTGTCCCGCGTGGTGCGGCTGGGCAACGCCCCCGGGGAAACGGGCGATCCGCTGATCGATCCCATCGCCCGGGCCCTGCAGGACGGACGCGATTTCCGGGATCTTCCGGCGGTGGTGGAAGATAAACGAGGTCAACTCACTTCCGTACGCTTCACACTCTTTCCGCTGCGGGACAATGACAAGGTGGTCGGAGGCGTCGTGACCCTCCAAATTGTCACCAAGTCGGCGGAAGCCAAGGCGTGAGCGAACCAGAACAAATCAACCCCCTTACGGAGAAACTGTTCATGAAGAAACACATTTTGATCATCGACGATGACGCCGGCGATCCGCGACCTGCTGGCGCAATTCCTCAATACCAGGGCTACCGGGTGACGCCCGTCGCCACCGCCGCGGAAGCCTTCAAGATCGTCCAGCAGGACCCGCCCCAGCTGATCATTTCCGACCTGCAACTGGAGGACGCCGACGGGCTCGAAATGATCGCCGAATTAAAAACCGCCCTGCCGGACACCCCCGTGATCCTGCTCACCGGCATGCTTTTCGATCCGCAGGTCGTCCGCGATGTCCTGAATAAAAAAAGTTGCCGTCTACCTCGAGAACACCTCCTCGCTCACCCGCATCCTGGACGAAGCAAAACCCCTGGCCGGTTGACCGGGGACCTCCTGCGGCCTAAGCGGGCCGGTCGATCAGAATGCAAGGCCCCGGCATTTTTTGCCACAAAAAGGCACGATAGGAACCTCACAGCAGACCCTGCCGATTCCGGACCTTTTCGCGTCATTTTGTACTACTGATCTGCAGACTCCTTTATTTTCACGAGGATTGTTGTTCCGTCAGGCATTTTACAGGAGTGCGCGGAGAGCACAGAGGGAAGAGGTAGAGGCCACATTCCTGGTAGGCACCAGACAAGGATCTGCCGTATTGGAAAAGAGCGGATCCAGGCTCTCCTCCTCTGCGACCTCTGCTTCCTCCTGTAAAGGCTTCACGGGTTTGGTTGCGGCTTCGCCGCGCCAAGCCTTTTTGTGGCAAAAACCGGTTCGGGAATCATGGGCCCGGTTTGATCGAAGCTGTGATCGTCAGGATAAATCCGATAAGGCGCATCACGGGATCGCACTCTCCTGCGCGAGCGTGCCACGGCGGCTGAAGACGATGCGGCGGCAAAGCGATTCGGCGCGCTTGAAATCGCGGCACACCTGCGGGCGGCGCTCGTAGATCGTGCAAAGCTGCGTGGCCGGATCCAGCGCGACACAGGCGCCGTCGCCCTGCTGGTCCATGCAGCGCCGGCCGGAATGCTCGACCACGAATTCCTCCGGCACGTCATCCTGCGGCGAAAGATCGACCAGCAGGTGGCAGCATTTGCCGCAACCGGCACAGGCGGGGATATCATCGTCGGATGGAAGCATCGTGTGGGCTCCGACCATGCACAGATCCTCCGGTGCGACGACGTGTTTCGCCGGGGCGATCCGGCCTTGCCTGCTTTTGGGTGCGCCGACACGTTGGCGCCATGGTCCCCCTGAGATTACCCCTGCGCTGGCTGGTGGTGTTACTGGCCGCAGCCACGCTTCACGCTGAACCGGCCCAGTCCAAGCCCGGGATCAGGAAAATCGAAGACATCACTGTTTACAAGGACGTGCGGTTCTACTCGAGCTTCCCCTCGATCGTGCGGCGTCCCGATGGCGAATTGCTCCTGGCATTCCGCCGCGCGCCCGACCGCCGGCGCTTCGGCTCCCCCGAAGCCACCCATAGCGACCCGAATAGTTTTCTCATGCTGGTGCGATCGAAGGATTCCGGGAAAACATGGTCCAAGGAGCCGGAATTGATTTACGCCCATCCGTTCGGCGGATCCCAGGATCCCTGCATGGTGCAGCTGAGCGACAACTCCATTCTTTGCACCAGCTACGCATGGGCCCTGCAGGAAACGCCCCAGCCGCCGCCTCCCCCGGGAAAACGGCGGTCATGGGTCACGGGCAGCAAATTTGCCACGCTGGGCGGCTACATCCTGCGCTCGGTCGATGGCGGCAAAAGCTGGCAGCCTCCCATCGTGGCGCCCCACGGAAAAAACGACGATCGCCTCGATGTCTTCGGGAATCCCAAGCCGGCGTTCCAGCGCGGCGCGATGTGCGAAGGGACCGACGGACGGCTTTATTGGGCGGTGCAAACGCACGCAGACTCGGACAAACCCTCCGCCCGGACCCAAAGCTACCTGATGATTTCCGATGACAAAGGCAGCACGTGGAAAGAGTCCTGCGCCATCGCGGTCGATCCCAAGGCGGGGTTTAATGAAACATCCCTCTATGAAACGCCCAAGGGCGATCTCGTCGCTTTCATGCGCACGGAGAACTTAAACGATCATCTCTGCATCGCGCGCTCCACCGACCGCGGAAAGAGTTTCCAGAAATGGCAGGACATGGGCTTCCAGGGTCATCCCTCCTATGCCCTGCGCCTGCCGGACAAACGCGTCCTGCTGGTTTACGGCTACCGCCACGCCCCGTACGGCATCCGCGCCCGCGTGTTGAATGCCGAATGCACCGACGCCGCTACTGCGCCCGAAGTCATTTTGCGGGATGACGGCGGTTCCCGCGACATCGGCTATCCCTGGGCCACCCTGATTTCCAAGAAGCGCGCCCTGGTCGTTTACTATCTCCACAAAGAGGAAAGCGACGCGCGCTCGATCGAGTCCACTGTGGTGGAGATCCAATAGGCCGGAAAACCAAAGGACATCCACCATGAAGACCATTGTCGACATTCGCGCGCTGGTGCAGGCGGGCCAGGACCAGGGCGCCGATTACCACGCCAAGCCGGACGGGCACTGGATCAACAGCAGCGTCATCGCCACGCCGATGAGCAAGTACCCCGCATACCAGGCCACGCGGCGCTCATTTGGGATCGATATCCTCGGAACCGTGTTGGTCGAGGTGGAGGCGGACGACGGCACCGTCGGTTTCGCGATGACGACCGGCGGCGTCCCCGCCGCCTATCTCATCGAAAAACATTTCCGCCGTTTTGTCGTCGGCCAGCCCGCCCACAACCTGGAGGTGATGTTCGACCAGATGTACCAGGCATCGCTCTACTACGGCCGAAAAGGAATCACCCTCAACGCCATCTCCGCGGTCGATTGCGCGGTCTGGGATCTGCTCGGGAAACTCCGCCAGGAGCCGGTCTGGGCGATGATCGGTGGCAAGATCCGGGAGCGTCAGCCGATGTATGCGACCGGACCGCGCCCCGATCTCGCGAAGAAAATGGGCTTCATCGGAGGCAAGATGCCGCTGCCCTACGGTCCCGCCCACGGCGAGGCGGGCCTGCGCAAGAACGTCGAACTGGCGGC
>CAMAPG010000287.1 GCA_945859965.1 Opitutus sp. GAS368
TCGTTACCGGCGCCAATCAGGGCCTCGGCCTCGAAATTGCCCGCCATTTCCTCCAGGAAGGGGCGAACCTCGCCCTCTGCGCACGAGATGCCGCCAAGCTCACCGCCGCCGCGACTGAACTGCGCGAACGTGCCGCGCCGCAGCAGAAAGTTTTTTTCAAGCCTTGCGACGTTTCCAGTCCAACGGAAGTGAATGCCTTCGCCGCGGCCGCCATCCAGGCACTTGGCTCCGTGCAGGTGCTGGTGAACAACGCCGGAATCTACGGCCCCAAGGGCCCGAGCGAATCGGTGGATTTCGAGGAATGGAAGCGCGCCGTCGAAATCAACATCTATGGAGTCATGCTGCCCTGCCGCGCGCTGATCCCTCATTTCAAGGCGCAGGGCCGGGGCAAGATCATCAACCTCTCCGGCGGCGGCGCCACGGCCCCGCTGCCCTTCATCAGCGCCTACGCCGCGTCCAAGGCCGCGGTCGTCCGCCTGACCGAAACGTTCGCCGAGGAATTACGGGGCAATAAAATTGACGTGAACGCCGTTGCTCCCGGTGCCCTCAACACCCGCTTGCTCGATGAAGTACTGTCCGCCGGCCCGACCGCGGTCGGCGATGCTTTTTACCAGAAGGCCCTCAAGCAAAAGGAAACCGGCGGCGCGCCCCTCGAATTGGGAGCCGGACTGTGCACCTGGCTCGCCTCCGCCGACAGCGACGGGATCACCGGGAAATTGCTCAGCGCCCAGTGGGATCCATGGAAAACGCTCGCCACCAAACGAGAGGTGCTCGCGAAATCCGATATCTACACGCTGCGTCGGATCGTCCCGGAAGATCGCGGCCAGAAATGGAGCTGAGGCCTGGCACCTGCTCAACGGGGGTCCGGCAATCGCCGGACATCGTGGATCAAACCTGAAAAGACGGAGGGGCCGCCGGCTCCACCTAAATCAATAGGTTGCACCGTGAGATCGGTGGCAAAACCTGCCTGCTTTTTTAACACCGAAGTTCCGTCGAACCAGATTTCGAGTTCCTGCTGTCTTTGACGCCAGTCATCAGCAGAAATCCGAGACGGTCGGGCGGCCTCGGGATAAAGGCCTCCCCAAGCGAGACGAACCGTATGGCGCGCCCCAGAACTCAACTGCACCACCGGACTGGTGAGCTGGTGCCTCTCGCAGTCGAGACGACAAAATGGATTCTATTCGCACCGTCATAAACCACGCTTAAAATATCTGTCGTAGCCCCCTTTCCTGTGGATATGAGTGTTTCCCGTTTCATTCCGGCTTCAGCGGGAAAAGTAAGGGCCATCTCCAGCATGCCCCAGTTTTCGTTGAAGCCCGCGGGGGTCGAGAAATCAAGCCGTTCAATCCCCAGCATTTCCCCGGAAAAGCGCCGAGCGAAGGTGGTCGTGACCCTGTCCTCGCCTATCGTGATGAACTCGGGAACCGCAAACAATGTCGTCAGTTTTTGTCGAAAAGCACCTTCCCATCCATCTTCACCCGGATGGACCCCTCCTTGATCACGCTGATTTGGCGGAGCGACTGGCTCGCAAAAAAATCGGCATTTCCCGCCGGATAGAGAGACGGACCATTTACCTCGACCAAGTGAGGCCGTGCGAGATCAACCGGCAGCAGCCGGCTTTGGGCCGGCGCCTCACCGGAATGAATGTAGGTCAGCAGGATCTTACCGCTCACCGGTTGGTTCAAAATCAAATGATCCGCGTTCAACGGGGTTTCCCCGATCACCACCAAAGGTTCCGGCATGGTAAGCGACCCCCGCAAAGATGCCAATCCGGTAGACCGCACGAATCAGTAGCGACGACCCCAACGTGCCGGCCATGAGCATCCCGATCGCCCCAACCAATAAAAGCATCGGAAGGAAATCCACCATGTAGCGGTTGCAAGCCCCGCCGAAGCACAGGACCGAGAACGCCACGCTGCAAAAGCCCAGGCCAAAAACGAGCAACCAAGCTCCCACGGCCCGCAGCGAGCGAAAGCTCACCGCCCAGATAATCGGGGCCAGAAGTGCCAGCCAGGTGAACGGCATGTTCGTCAGGATCCCATAGGGATCTTCGGCCCCTCCCCAGTTCTCCGGCCGGATTCCCGGGTAACCACGAATAACCTGGAAGAATGGGAAGTAACGTTCGATCTGAGCCGGGGCGAGAAACTCCAGGTAAAAGTTTATCGGAATAAACTTCACGCTCATCAGCTTGAGGTTGAGCTGACTGTAGCCGCCCAGCTGATATCTGATCCCGAATTCAAGCGCATTGCCGAAGCGCTGGTAATTATAGATCAGCAACCCGACCCCGGTGAGTGCCAGCGGCAAAAAAAGCGCCAGGGCCTCCCGCAAAAAAAGCCCCGACTCGAATCGTCCACTCCGACGGATTCTCGCGGCCCAAAGCCACAGCCAAAACCCGCCGAAACCCACCACGGCCACAACAAAATGCGGCCGGGAGCCCACGGCGAGGCCAAAGGCCACGCTCGCCAGCAGCAAACGACCCCACCGACGCGAATTACCATTCCAACCCAGAAACAACAGCCAAAACCCAAGGCAGGAAAAGAAATAAGCGCTGGCGATGGGCACCTCCCAAACGGAGTTGCGGGCGAGCATCGGCGCGCAAAAATTGCCCAAGCCCAGCACCAGCGCCCCGGCCCAAACCAGACTCGTCGGGCACCGCGGAAAAAACGCCTGCGCACCGCCAGGAACAACAAGAGGCTGAAACCATACCCCCCGGCACAAAAAAGCACCGTGGCGAGAACCTGGGGAAAATGCAGTCCCGTCAACGCCTTAAACGGCAGGAAAAGCGTGAGTGCAGGCGCCACCCCGAAATAAAGGTAATAACGCCCTTGGTAATAGGCGACATCGTGCAAGCCGACATTTCCCGCGTTGGCGCGCTGCGCCGGGTCATAGGGATCAGCGAGCTCCACCAGCGCGCGCGGCGGATCGTTTTTCAAGCTCAGCCGACCGGCCAAAAAGCCATCCACCAGTTGATTATAATAGTCGGGATTTTCTTTGCTTAATTTGAGTGAATAGTGGGGAGGAATCCCGATGTAACCGTACAACCATGCCACGCAGGCGAAGATTATCGTCAGTCCCGCCATCTCCCGGCGGCTGCGAGTCATCCGCCCGGTGGAAAAGTGTTGATGATTTTGACCAGACATCGAGGTGAAATAAAACGTCTGCCGGCAAGCCGGCAGGATGATGGGCTCTGAAGAATTGCTAAGGCATGACCGGAAGCTTGGTCTGCCGTCCCCGCCACCAAGCCCGAAGTGCCACAACCAAAACCCCGCTCCAAGCCAGCGCGGTAACAACGAGAGTCGTCAGTAACACCGGGGTGCCGACATAACGAAGCTCCACCGTGCTGTCTCCCGGCTCAAGTTTCACCATGGCCTGGGAATTGGGCGAAACCACAACCTCGGCAGGTCGTCCGTTGACCATCGCACGATAGCCAGGAATGAACATGCGCGGCGTTTCCAGGTACGCCGGATGCGCCGTCTTCACTTCCACCCGATAGAAAGGGATGAGGCTCAGCGTTCTGACCGGCAGCAGGGCCGGATCATAGGATAGCAGTTCTATCCCCGCAAAATCGCCAAAAGCCGCTCCGGGCGCGGGCTGGGCTGCGCCGACAAAAAGCAACTCAACCGGCTGCGGTTCGCCGCTGGCGTTCCACACCGCCAGCACCTTGGGACGCTCCGGAGCCACGCCGAAACTCTTGGAAAAAAATCCCGCCGAGGGCATTTGGTACTCGCGATAAAATCCCCGCGGTCCCTGCAGGATCAGGGTCCCTGCGTAATCTTTGTCGAAGAACGCAAAGCGGATAAGCACCCGCTCACCCGGCTCCAGGGTAAAGGAAGGATCCAGCCGCAACCACTGGGGCGCATTCTCATCCGGGATCGTGGTCAAGGTCAGAGGTTGCGCATTCTCCCATGCAACG
>CAMAPG010000288.1 GCA_945859965.1 Opitutus sp. GAS368
TCCGGTGCCCGGACTGGTGCTTGGCGGAGCATCAGTTTTCGGCCCTGTGGGCTGGGCCTTCGGAGTCTGGTCGATCTTGCTTCCGCCGCTCGCTGAACGGTCGGGGGCGATAGCGGATGCGGGTTTCGTGTCCTTGGACAACTCCACACTCACCGGATGTTTCGCCTGAAAATGCTTGTCGAAAAAGGCCAGGATGAGACCGAAGACCTCGTCCTGCCGGGTGCGGGGCAGGTCGTGGCCGACCCCCTCGAAGAGCTTCATTTCCGAGGTCTTCTTGTGCGCGTCCAGGGCTGCCTTGAAGGCCTTGCCCCACTCGACGTTGACCGTTTGGTCGGTGGTGCCGTGCAGGATGAGGAAGGGGGTGGTTATTTTGGGCACGTTCGCCGCCGTGTCGAGCACGCCGCGCGGGCGCAGTCCGCCCGCTGAGATGGCCGCCGCGCGAATCTTGCCGGTCTGCGTGCAGGCACCGACGGTGGCGAGCGCACCCATGCTGTGGCCGAACATGCCAAGGCGCTTGGCGTCCACGTAGGGCAGGCTTTCCAAAGCAGCGATGCAGGCCTGGATGCGGTCGGCGTTCTGCTGGCTGCCTGCGAAGGTCTGCGGATCGCCCTGACCCGCGTGGGTCAGTTCGGCGGCGATGACGACATAACGCTTGGCGACGAAGAGTGAGCCATACTGCCGACCGAAGCCCTCGGCGTTGCCGCCGCGACCGTGATTGACGATGACTGCTGGGAATGGCCCCTCGCCCTGCGGCTTGAGGAGGATGCCGTGGATTGCGTCCGCGGTACTCCCCGGCTGGTAGGTGAAGCGGAACGATTCATGGTCGGTGGAGCCGCGCGGGTCTTTTGCGAGGGTGAGCGCGGCCGGCCTGCTCTTGCCGGGCGCCGCCGCCTGCCTCTCGCCATTGGGCGCTCGCTGTGCTTCGCTGACATTTGCGAGTGAGAGGGTCAGCAGCAGAATAAGGCAACGCGGGAATCGCGCGACGGTCCGGAGTGGAACCGATTGGGTTAAGTGCATGATTACACAATTGACGTCCCCTGCCAAGCGGAGGTTACACTTGCTGTTCGCATGGCCACAAAATGTGACGGCAGATTCCTATTCCCGCGTTTGCGGAGAGTTGGATGCTTGCCGCTGAGTGGAAAGAACGTTCCCCGCCAACGCCGACTTCCCAATTAAAGACCACGTCGCTTAGCCTCTGCGCCAACACCGATCCGCAACGTGATTCTATTTTCACCAAAGGCCCGGCTGACGTGCTCGACCACGCCACGAGCGACGTCGCCATCGGCAGTAAGCTCGGCTTCGATGCGACGAAGAAAATCCCGGGCGAAGGCTTCAAGCGCCCCTGGCCGCCGCTCATCAAGATGAGTGACGCCGTGAAGGCGAAAGTAGAAAAGCTGTTCAACCCATAGCAGCCGGCAACGAAGGAAACGATTGCCTGCACAAGGCGATGTGAAGCAGCACGTCCGCATCGACAAGGCTTCTCGCGATCTTCTTCAGTAACAAACGCAACGATTGAAGCGTCGATATCGCGTGCAGTTTGCTCAGGAGCCCAAAAATATGAATTCTCAATTCTCAGCCACCCTCATCGCGCTGACAATTTTCGCGCAACACGCCCTTTGCGCAGCAACCTTTGATTGGCCGCAGTGGCAGGGGCCCGACCGCACAGCCCATTCCAAAGAGACCGGCCTGCTTGCGAACTGGCCGAAGGACGGCCCGCCTCTTGCCTGGAAGGTCAAAGGACTTGGCGGTGGCGACAGCACGCCATCCGTCGCCGTCGGACGCATCTATGGAATGAGCCATCGCGGCAGTGATGAGATCGTTTGGGCACTCTCGGAAAAGGACGGCAAAGAAATCTGGGCCGTCCGCATCGCGCCGGCTTACACCATAAACTGGCCCTAATCAAAGGAAGGCCCGAGTGCCACTCCGACTGTGGATGGGGACCGACTGTATGTGATGGGGCTCGCGGGCAATGTGGTTTGCCTAAAGGCGGCTGACGGCAAGGTCGTTTGGCAACGTAGCTTCGTGGCCGACTTCAAGGGGCGCAGTCCAATGTGGAGTTTTCGTGAGTCGCCCCTCGTGGATGGCGACAAGGTGATCTGCACACCGGGCGGAGAGGAAGCCACGATGGTCGCACTGAACAAGATGACCGGCGAGACGATTTGGAAAAGCGTTGTCCCAGAGCGTGTCGGTGGCGGCCAAGCTCCAAACCGCGGCTTTGGTGGTGGTGGCTTCGGTGGCGGAAACCGCCCAAGCGCGATGCAGACCGATCCCGTGCTCTCCACTCTCGATAAAGATCAGAACAAGACACTCTCCGCCGATGAAATCGACGCCGCGCCAACGGCTCTCCTGAAACTGGATAAGAATTCAGACGGGAAACTCTCCGAGGACGAAGTGAGCCCCACCAGACCAGGCGGCGCTCCGGGTGCCGGCTCAGGCGGTCGGCGTCGCGGCCCCGGCATCATGCGCATGATGAAAACCAACTCCGCCCTAGATGCTGACGAAAATAACGTCATCGATGAAGCAGAGATCAAGAATGCTACGGTGGCGCTGCGAAAGCTGGATTCGAATCGCGACGGCAAATTGACGGATGAGGAAGCTGGCATGAAGTCCATGAGCCCTCAAAACACCAGCACTGCGTACTCATCAGCCATTGCAATAGATTTTGGCGGCCAGCACCAATACGTTCAGTTTCTAGCGACGACCGTTGCTGGATTTTCCGCTGCTGATGGCAAATTGCTCTGGCAGCATGACAAACCCGCCAACTCGATGCGAATCAATGTCTCCACGCCCATCTACCAAGATGGCTACATATTCGCGGCCTCGGCCTACGGAGCGGGCGGTGGATTGGCTCGCCTGAGCAAGAAACCAACCGGCGAGTTTGCTGCCGAAGAAGCATGGTTCTCGAAGTCCATGGAAAACCATCACGGAGGCGTGATCCTCCACGACGGCGCCTTGTTCGGTGCAAACGGCGGCAACGGTGGCGGCTATCTGGCTTGTCTTGATTTCAAAACCGGCGAAGTCCTTTGGAACGAACGCGACTCCGACAAGCGCCGCGTGACCAAAGGATCCGTCGCGTTTGCCGACAACCGAATTTATTATCGGACAGAGGAAGGCTCGATTGTTCTGATTGAACCCAGCCGTAAGGAATACGTAGAGCACGGGCGGTTCAATCAGCCTGAACGCACAGACAAACCAGCTTGGGCGCATCCGGTGATCGCGAACGGCAAACTCTACATTCGGGATCAAGATACGCTGTTCTGTTACAACGTGAAGGCGCCGGGTAAATAGCCGACACCGCCCACCAGCGCGACGGTGCCTTCCGTGAATCTTTGAACGCCCCGCCCTGCTCCACCTTCGTCGCCGAAGGTTCCCCTATCTCGGTCTATCCCGGCCAACGTGTCGGGGTTTGACACCCGAACGGCGTTTCCAAGGCCGGAACCGGCGAGGAAAGCGATTCAAGTGGCCTATTTTTCCAAAACCCCAGCCTCTTTTCCTTTGTTAATTCGAGGGCAATGGGCTGCCCGCGAATTGACTGACCACCTAATTCAAAGGCACTCGGTTGCCCTCGAATTAGGTGCAGCGCAGAGGGCGGATTCGCGACCGGATGGGGCGCTCTCCTGGAGACATTTGCCGGAGGCGCAGCGAAAGCCGGCTAGCGGCGGCGCGGGGATGGCTTGGCCTTGGCCGACTTCGCCTTCGGACCGCGCCGGGCCTGCTCTTCCTTTGGCGTTTGGCCCATCAATTTCAGCAGGAGTCGCTGCGACACGTTTGGGATCGCCTGCACCATGGAGCTAATCGCCCGGCCGATCTTCCACGCCTCCCGGTCGGCCGTGAT
>CAMAPG010000289.1 GCA_945859965.1 Opitutus sp. GAS368
TGGACAGTTTCATTGTTAAGTGATCTAATCTACATTAATCTAGTAGGGATTAAAGCAAGCGGAAATTTCAGGAAACAGGTCATAATTTTAACCGCCGAAATCCGCCGGGCAGAAAACCAGCCTACAGTTTTAATTTTAGGCCATCGAAAGCTGGCTCGATGCCCGAAGGCAGGGAGCCTGTGAGCTCCACATGGTCACTTAAATGGGTCAGGTGGGTGAGAAACGTGCGGGGCGCGGCAATTTCCAGCGCCACCGCCACGGCCTCCGGGATGCTCATATGCGAGGGATGCGGGAGCTGACGCAGCCCGTCCAGCACGACCACGTCAGCTCCGCGCGCCGCCTCGATCGCCTCAGGCGGCACCTGCTTGCAGTCCGTGTAATAGACGCACTTTTTCCCCGTGCTTTTTTCGGTGAAAATCAGCCCAAGCGTATTGACCCCGCCATGCGGCAAAAGCGTCGAGCGAATGGTGCCCTGCGGAAGCTCGAGTAACGGCGGCATCTCCAGGAGATTGAAAGCCGGATAACCGCGCACCACCGGGCGCTCCATGATCGCGTAGGGATACACTGCCAAGACCCGGCTCATGCCTTCATCGGTCGAGTACACCATGAGCGCATTCCCTCCCAAAAGATCACAAAAACGGCGCAGGTCGTCCATGCCCGCGATGTGGTCGGCGTGGCCGTGCGTCAGGATGAAAATGTCCGCTCGCTCCACTCCATCGCGCAGACACTGCAAACGCAGCTCCGGCGCCGCATCGACCTGCACATGAAGTCCGTCCATGACCACGTGGAGCGAAGCACGGGTCCGGCGATTGCGCGGATCCGCCGAGGTGCACACCGCGCATTTGCACGCGATCATCGGTACTCCCTGCGATGCCCCCGTGCCGAGAAAGATGACTTCCATTCCGGCAAGACAATGAAACCCGCTCCCGGCGCGCAAACAAAAGGTAAGGCGATTCGTTCCGCCCTATTCAAGCCCCTTCGGCCAGGTGGAACGCGGCCTCCGGACGCGTTCCTCCTCCTTCTCGCAAAAAAAAGGCGCTCCGTTGCCGGAGCGCCTTTTGAATAATTGTCGGTGAGAACGAAAGCCGGACTTAGTAGTCCATGCCGCCGCCCATGCCGCCGGGACCACCATGGCCGCCGCCCGCAGGAGCGTCTTTCCGGTCCGGGATCTCGGTGATCATGCACTCGGTCGTCAGCAGCAGGCCGGCGATCGAAGCTGAGTTTTGCAGCGCGGTGCGGGTGACCTTCGTCGGGTCAACCACGCCGGCCTTCACGAGGTCCTCGTACTTGTCGGTCGCGACGTTGTAGCCGAAGTTGCCTTTGCCAGCGAGCACTTCGCCGACGACAACCGCGCCTTCAACCCCGGCGTTCGAGCAGAGCATCCGGATCGGATGTTCAATCGCCCGACGCACGATCTGGGAACCGATCTTCTCGTCGCCTTCCAGCTGGAGGGCGTCGATGACCTTCGCGGTGCGGAGCAGCGCGACGCCACCGCCGGCGACGATACCCTCTTCCACCGCAGCGCGCGTGGCATGGAGAGCGTCTTCGACGCGGGCTTTCTTTTCCTTCATTTCGACCTCGGTGGAGGCGCCGACATTGATGACGGCCACGCCACCGGCGAGCTTCGCCAGGCGTTCCTGGAGCTTCTCACGGTCGTAATCAGAGGTGGTTTCTTCGATCTGGCGGCGGATCTGCTTCACGCGCGCCTGGATGTCCGAGGACTTGCCCGCGCCTTCAACGATCGTCGTGGTTTCCTTGGTGACAACGATGCGCTTGGCGCGGCCGAGGTCGGAAACCGTGATGTTCTCAAGCTTGATGCCGAGATCCTCGGTGATGCACTTGCCACCGGTGAGGACCGCGATGTCTTCGAGCATCGCTTTGCGGCGATCGCCGAAGCCAGGAGCCTTGACGCCGCACACATTGAGGGTGCCGCGAATCTTGTTCACCACGAGCGCCGCGAGGGCTTCGCCTTCGACTTCTTCAGCGATGACCAGGAGGGGCTTGCCGCTCTTGGCGACGGTCTGGAGCAGCGGGAGCATATCCTGCAGGCTCGAGATCTTCTTCTCGTGGATCAGCACGTAAGCGTCCTCGAGGACGGCTTCCATGGCTTCCGCGTTGGTCGTGAAGTACGGCGAGAGATAACCCTTGTCGAACTGCATGCCTTCGACGACTTCGAGAGTGGTCTCGATCGACTTGGCTTCTTCAACGGTGATCGTGCCATCCTTGCCGACCTTGTCCATGGCATCGGCAATGATGTTGCCGATGGTGTCATCCCAATTGGCGGACACCGTGGCAACCTGGCGGATTTCCTCGCGGTCGGAGACCTTTTTGGAAACGCGCGCGAGCTCGGCGACAGCGGCCTCAACGGCCTTGTCGATTCCGCGCTTGAGGAAGATCGGATTGGAACCCGCGGTGACGTTCTTCAATCCTTCGCGATAAATGCCTTCCGCCAGCACGGTGGCGGTCGTGGTGCCGTCGCCGGCAGCGTCGGAAGTCTTGGAAGCGACTTCCTTCACCATCTGCGCGCCCATGTTCTCATAGGGATCGGGAAGCTCGACTTCCTTGGCAACGGTGACGCCGTCCTTGGTGACGGTGGGAGAACCGAATTTCTTGTCGATGACGACGTTGCGGCCCTTGGGACCAAGGGTGACCTTGACGGCACGCGAGAGAATCTCGACGCCCCGAAGGATTTTATGACGCGCGGCCTCGTCGAAGAGGAGTTGTTTAGCAGCCATTGTAAGTAATGTTTATTTGAGAGTTTTGTTTAAGACCGGGGTTCAGCCGATGACGCCGAGAATGTCATCCTCGCGAACAAGGGTGTATTTCTTTTCGTCCAGCTTCACTTCGGTGCCACCGTATTTGCTGATGAGCACGCGATCGCCAACTTTGACTTCGAAGGCGGTCACTTTGCCGTCCTCGTTTTTCTTGCCGGTGCCGAGGGCAATGACCTTGGCCTCCTGTGGCTTTTCTTTGGCGCTGTCCGGGATGATGATGCCTCCGCGGACTTGCTCTTTTTCTTCGATGTGTTCGACAAGAACACGATCACCGATGGGCTTGATTTTGACGTTAGCCATATATGTAGGTTTTGGTTGAGAGGTGTTTGATTGGACTGGGTTAACGGAACGCGCCCGCCGATGTATGCCGGCAGGCGCGTAAAGAGGTAAAGAGACTACTTTTTCTTCTCGTCGTCGACGACTTCAAAATCGGCGTCCACCACGTCGGCTTTTTTCTCGGACCGGCGGTTGCCGCCATCGCCCTCAGGGCTGGGCTGGCCGGCATTGGAATCCGTTGCGCCGCCCGCACCAGCAGCACCTGCCGCGGCTTGCGCCGCCTGGGCTTCTGCGTACAGTTCGGCACCGACCTTGGTGAGATTGTCGACCGCCGTTTTCATGCGATCGGCGTCATTGCTTTCAAGGTCCTTCTTCGCCTCGGCGAGAGCCGATTCGATCTTGGATTTCTTGTCCGCCGGCAGCTTGTCGCCCGTTTCTTTCAGCGTCTTTTCGAGCTGATAGATGGTGCTGTCGAGCTGATTGCGGGTTTCAACCGCTTCACGCCGCTTCTTGTCCTCGGCCGCATGCAACTCGGCTTCCTTGGTCATCTTGTCGACCTCTTCCTTGGACAGGCCGGAGGAACCTTGGATCGTGATCTTCTGGTCCTTGCCCGTGCCCAGGTCCTTGGCGGAAACGTGGAGGATGCCGTTCGCGTCGATGTCGAAAGTGACCTCGATCTGCGGCAAACCGCGCGGAGCCGGCGGAATGCCGTCCAAGCGGAAAGTACCAAGGGTCTTGTTATCGCGCGCCATCGGCCGTTCGCCTTGAAGCACGATAATCTC
>CAMAPG010000290.1 GCA_945859965.1 Opitutus sp. GAS368
CGAGCCGTGCCGGCTGGGCGCGCGAGATTGCGGAGCTCGGAATTGGCGCGCCGTTGAAGGAGGCGTTGCGCGAACCGGGCGAGTGGAAGATCGGGATGACCGGCTTCGGCGAAATCCTTCCCAACCACTCCAACCGCGTGCAGCTCGACCGCACGACCCGCGACAAGTGGGGCCTGCCGGTCCTCGCCATCGACTGCGAGTTGAAGGAGAACGAAATCAAGATGCGCGTCGAAATGATGCGCGATGCCGCGGAAATGCTCGAAGCCGCGGGCGTGAAGGACGTCAAACCGACCAACGGCGGATATAATTTTGGCCGGGGCATTCACGAAATGGGCACGGCGCGGATGGGTCGGGACCCAAAGACGTCCGTGCTCAACGCCCACAACCAAGTCTGGGATGCGCACAATGTGTTCGTGACCGACGGCGCGAGCATGACTTCAGCAGCGTGCGTGAATCCCTCGCTGACTTACATGGCCCTGACGGCCCGCGCCGCCGACTACGCAGTCGCGGAGCTCACCCGCGGCAACCTTTAATTCCCATCGCCATGGACATGAATCGTCGTGAGGCACTGATCCGGATGGCGCTGCTCATTGGCGCCTCGACTGTCGGACTCCGTTTGCAGTCGGCCGAGCCGGCCGCCAAGCCTGGCGAGGGCGGGGTGACGTGGGACACCGGCGACCTCGCACTGTTGGACGAGATCGGCGACACGATCATTCCCGAGACGGATGTTCCCGGGGCGAAGGCGGCGGGCATCGGGGCGTTCATCGCCATGATGCTGCGCGACTGTTACTCCTCGCAGGAGCAGGCGGTGGTGCATGAAGGGGTCGCGAATCTGGCGAAGACGTTCGAAACCCGATTTGGCGTGCCGTTCATCCGCGGAAAAGCGGAGGATCGCACGGCCTTCCTCAACGAGCTCGACCGCGAGCAGAAACACGCCACCGCGGAACGACACGCCGGGCCGCATTATTTTCGCGTGCTGAAAGAGTTGACCGTCCTCGGGTATTTTTCCTCCGAGATTGGCGGCACGAAGGCGCTGCAGTACGTCGAGGTTCCCGGCGGCTTCAATGGCTCCGCGCCTTACAAAAAAGGCGACCGTTCGTGGTGGTTCGCCTGAGCGGCCGCGAGTCTGTGGATCCGACGGCGGGCGCCCTCATCCGGCTGACAACGCTCAACGTCGAACGCTTAACCCTCAACGCTCAAGGTAGGGCGAGTCTTCCCCGACGAGCCGGTATGCTGCTTCTGAAGCTGCGCGTTAAAAGTTGAACGTTAAGCGTTCGACCGTTTCTGGGTTCCACCCTTTCCACACAAAAACACTATTTCGCTTGCCACCCCATCTGCACTAGTGCGACTAGTGCAGTGTGCTTCCTTTCTTCATCGATCTCAAACTCGGATTCCCGGTCACGGAGCAAATCCTGTTCGCCGTCAAGAAAGCGGTCGTCACCGGCCAGCTCCGGCCGGGGGACAAGTTTCCCTCCACGCGCGTCCTGAGCCAGGAACTGCGCATCAACCCCAACACGGCGCAGAAAGTCGTGTCCGCGTTGGTGGCGGAGGGCGTGCTGATCACCACGCCCGCCAAGGGCAGTGTGGTCGCGGAGCCGGAATACCTCGGGAGAAAAGCATCCGTCGAACTGCTCGGGAAGGAAATTGAGCGCTTGATGGTGGAAGCCCGGAAGCTCGGCCTGGAGGAGGACGATCTGCATGCCGCGATCTCGGCGCATTGGCGAAAACTGGATGGGGCGGCCAAACAACATTCCCGATGAACGTCATTGAAACCCACCAACTCACCCGCCGATACGGCAAGGCCGAGGCGCTGCACGGACTCGACCTGGCGGTGCCCGCCGGTTCGGTCTTCGCGTTCATCGGTCCGAACGGGGCCGGCAAAACGACGACCATCCGCATGCTCATGAACCTGCTGGAGCCGACGAGTGGCGCGGCCCGGGTCCTGGGCGTCGATTCCCGCAAGCTTACCCCGAAGGAGCGGCGGCGCATCGGCTATGTGTCGGAGAACCAAAAGCTCCCCGAGTGGATGACGGTGGAGCAGCTCATGCGCTATTGTGAGCCGCTTTATCCCACGTGGGACCGGGAGCTGGAGAAAAAACTGCTGCGCAAGTTCGAGCTGCCGGCCGATCGAAAGCTCAAGCACCTGTCTCGGGGCATGATGATGAAGGCGTCGTTGTTGTCGTCGCTGGCCTACCGACCGGAGTTGCTCGTGCTCGACGAACCGTTCAGCGGACTCGATCCGCTCGTGCGCGATGAATTCATCGCCGGGGCGCTGGAGGTTTCGCACCAGGAGGAATGGACGATTTTCATTTCCTCGCACGACATCAACGAAGTCGAACAACTCGCGGACTGGGTGGGAATCATCGAGGCGGGGCGGCTGACGTTGTCCGAGCCGATCGAGGCGCTGCTCGCCCGTTATCGGATGATTGAGATCACGGGTAATCCAGCCGACCTGCAGATTCCCTCGGCGCCGGAAACGTGGCTGGAGGTTGAACAGGCCGGCAACGTGATGCGCGCGATTGAAACCCGCTACGTCCCCGAACGCGTGGAGAATGTCTGCCGCCAGCGTTTCAAGACCGACACCGTGGTCGCGAAACCGATGACGCTTCGCCAGATTTTCGTCGCCGTGGCCCGCGAAGGCCGGGCGCAGGCGAAAGCGTCGGCGGCATGAAGGCCGTGTGGCATATCGTCCGCAAGGACCTGGTCCGGCTGCGCTGGATTCTCGTGCTCTGGAGCGTCGTGCTGGGCGGAGGCCTCGCCCTGACCGTGATCCAGGCCGGCCTGGATCACGTTACGTATCTCCCGTTTTATGTCGGGGCGAATGTGTTTATGTCGGGATTGGTGCCCTTGATCGCATTTGGTCTCGTGATGGGCCTGCTGCACGACGATTCGGTCGCGGAGATCGACGCGTTCTGGATTACCCGTCCGATCTCCGGCGGTACGCTGCTCCTCGCGAAAGCGCTGGGCTGGCTGCTGCTCGGGCTGATTCCAATCCTCGTCACGCTCCCGTTCTGGCTGAACTACGATTACAGCTGGGCTCAAATCGCAGTGGCAGCGAAGTCCACCCTGCGGATGCATTTCATCATCGCCGCGCTGGCCCTGCCGTTCGCCGTGATGTCGGCCAATGGCAGCAAGTTCGTCATGAATCTCATGGTGGGGGTGGGCGTCCTGCTCTTGCTTATCGGACTATATAATCTGGGAGATTTGGGCCGCTCCACGGCTCCCGGATTGATGCAATCGAAAGCGTGGCTGCTCGTTTGGCTGTGGGCGGGCACGGCCGTCACTGTGACTTTGAATCAGTTTCTGCGCCGTCGTACGCGGCAGTCGTTGGCCATTTTGACCATTGCGGTGGCCGCGGGATTCTTGATCGCGAAAAAATGGGGTTGGGAACTGGACGCTGCGACCGGCGATCCGGCGGTGGCATCCACGGCCAGGTCCGTCCCGACCCCGGCTGTTTTTCAGGCCAAAATCGACGGCGCCATCAAACGGACGATCATCGTGGCCGAGGTTCCCTTGCGCACCGGGGCCAGTGTGTCCCATGAGGGAATGACGCTTAAAATCCAATCGGCACTGTGCGATTGGACCGGCCTGCTGGAGGTCTCGTTCACCAAAACGACGCCGCGCCTGTCGGAATCGTTTCGCGACTTGCTGCCCGGTGCAGCCGCCCGAATCGGTGCGCCAGAATATTTTTTCGTCCTCAATCGCAGCGATGGCCGCGCCTTCGCCCTCTCCCCGGCCCGCCACGGCAATGAACTCGAGGTGGCGACCTTGGGGTTTTCCCATCTGAGCGTCAGCACCCGGCCGGCCAATGCCTGGCAGGGGAGTGCGCC
>CAMAPG010000291.1 GCA_945859965.1 Opitutus sp. GAS368
CAGGCGGGCCGGCCTTACGATTCAGCCGCGTTCACGGCGATGACCGACATCGGCGAGCGTTTCGTCATCATGGCGAATTCGACCCATTTCCGCCTGATTCCGCCCGATCGGGGCAATGCGGATACCACCGCCTGGAAGCCGGCCGGAGCTGCGCTGCTCGAAACGTTCCAAACCGGCCGCGTCAATCCCGCCGCACTGGCGTTCGCCGGTCTCGCGCAGGCCTGGCGCCAGCAGAAACCGGAGCAATTCAACACCCTGATCAAACTTTACCGGGACGAACTCGCCAAACCGCTGGCTCCGCAGCTTGAAAAATGCGACGCGGAGGCGCGTTTCAATGCGGCCAGCCCTTTCTACACGAGCATGTCGCTGTACGGACTGGCGTTCTTCGCCGCAATATTCTCCTGGCTGCTCTGGCCGGACGCCCTCGGAAAATCAGCCTTCTGGTTCATCGCCTTGGCCTGGGTCGTGGCCACCGCGGGCATCGCCATGCGCATGTGGCTCGAAGGGCGTCCTCCCGTCACCAATCTTTATTCCTCCGCCCTGTTTATCGGCTGGGGCGCTGTCGCGCTCTGCCTGGTGCTTGAACTGCTCTATAAAAACGCGATCGGCAGCGTCGCCGCGGGTGCCATCGGTTTTGCGACCTTGCTCATCGCCCATCATCTTTCGCTGAGCGGCGATACGCTGGAAATGATGCGGGCCGTCCTCGATTCCAACTTCTGGCTGGCAACGCACGTGGTGATCGTCACCACCGGTTATTCCGCGACGTTCCTCGCCGGCTTCCTGGCGCTCATCTACATTCTGCGCGGCATGTTCACCACCTCCCTGGACAAGGCCACCGCCGACGCCTTGGCGCGCATGGTCTATGGCATCGTTTGCTTCGCCACCCTCTTCAGCTTCACGGGCACCGTTCTCGGAGGCATTTGGGCCGACCAGTCCTGGGGCCGCTTCTGGGGCTGGGATCCCAAGGAAAACGGCGCGCTGATGATCGTCATCTGGAATGCGATCATTCTCCATGCGCGCTGGGGCGGCCTCGTCCGGCAGCGCGGGCTCATGAGCCTCGCCATCTTCGGCAACATTATCACGAGCTGGAGCTGGTTCGGCACGAACATGCTCGGCGTGGGACTGCACAGCTACGGTTTCACGGATGCCGCCTTCTGGGCCCTCTCGGCCTTCGTCGCCAGCCAGCTTGTAATCATTGGCTTCGCCTCCCTTCCCTTGGAAAAGTGGCGGAGCTTCCGGAAGCCGGTAGCGCTGTAATCTGACGCCCGGCTGGGAGGATCACATCCCGAGCAGTTCTTCCGCGTGCGCCAGCGCGCTCTTCGCCTTGCTGTCGCCCAGCATCCGGGCGAGTTCGCTGACCCGGGCCTTCCGGCTCGCCTGGATGGGGACAATGCTCACGACCGCACGGTCTTTCGACTGGTCCTTGGTCACGACGAGATGACACGTGGCCTGGGCCGCCACCTGGGGCAAATGGGTGACGCAGAGCACTTGATGGCTCACCGCAATCGCCGCCATTTTCTCACCAACCACCCGGCCGATCTCGCCGCCCACGTTCGCATCGACCTCATCAAAGACCAGCAGCGCGACTTCATCGAGATCCGCCAGGACGGTCTTCAGCGCCAGCATCACACGCGCAAGTTCGCCGCTGGAGGCCACGCGGTTCAAAGGCAACGGCGCTTCGCCCACATTCGGTGAGAACAGGAATTCGCAGCCGCAGTCGCCCATCGATCCCAGTTCGGCGAGCGGCACGATGCGGATCTGGAAATCGGCCTTCTTGAAACCGAGTTGGGCGATGCCTTTGGCCGCCACTTTCGCGAGCTCCTTCGCCGCCTTTTCCCGCACGGCGCGCAAACCCTGCGCTTCCTTGCGGGCCGCCCGCTCCGCGTCGGCGATTTGCTTCTCCAGTCGCGCCAACGTGCCCGCCAGGTCGCCCTGCACCTCGATGCGGCGGCGCATGTCATCGCGTGCGGCGAACACCGCAGTGAAATCGCCACCATGCTTCCGCTTGAGATCGAGCCACGTGTTCATCCGGCCGGACAGTTCCTCGGCTTGCTCCGGATCGAACTGCAACTGTTGGCTCAATCCCGAAAATTCCGCCCCGAGATCGTTCAGCTCGACCGCCGCCGCCGTGAAACGGTCCGCCAGCGCCTTGCTCGACGGATCCAGCGCCTCCAGCTGACGCGCCTCCCGTAACAACTGCGCAATGCGCCCCTGCAATCCGTCCTCGCCCACGAGGCCGCCCGCGAGAGTCTGCGACAATTCGATCAATTCCTGGGCGCGCGTCATGCGCTGAAAATCGCGTTCGAGCGCTTCGATCGCCTCCTCGGTCAGATCCAGGGCATCGATCCGCGCGAGCTGGTTCTGGAGGAATTGGATCTGGTCCGGAGAAAGCTTGGTTTCAGTGGCGATTTTCTCCCGCTGCGAGACGAGTTCACGCCAGGCTTGGAATTTCTCCCGATAAGCGGTGAGCACCTCTCCCGCCCGGCCAAAAAGATCGAGCAGCTCAAGCTGACAGCTTTCCTTGAGCAAGCGGCGCGGCTCGCTGGGACCGTGAAAATCGACCCAGTGCTCGCCCAGGCGCTGCAACGCAGCGAGCGTCGCGAGGCTGCCGTTGACCGTGATTTTGGGCGCCTTGTCGCGCGGCACGCTGCGCTTGAGGATCAGGACTCCGTCCTCGCACGGCGGCAGATCGAGCTGGAGCAGCAGCGCATCCACCCGTTTCGGCTCCACAAAGAAAAGCGCCGCCTCCACCTCGCAGGCTGGGGCGCCCTGCCGGATGATGGTTTTCTCCGCCCTTTCTCCCGCGAGCAGACCCAATGCGCCGAGCAGGATGCTTTTCCCCGCGCCGGTCTCGCCGGTCACCGCGGTGAACCCAGCTTCGAAATCGAGCGCGACTTCCTCCAGCAGGGCCAGGTTGCGGATGCGAAGCGACTGTAGCATTGGCCGATAAGGTCAGGAAAACCCGGCACCTTTCAAGGCTATCGGTGGGACATCGCGCATTATTGCGGATCCCACCCGCCATTTTCCTTTTTCACGTATTACGTGAAATTCAGTACCGGGATTTTTTCGGCAGTTAGGTTCGGGGCGCCCAATTTCATTCACAGGCCCGCCAAAGAATTTTTCTTGCCGAGCCGTGTATCCCTCATGCTTACTCCCCGACCCGATAATTCGGACCTTTAGCTCAGTTGGTTAGAGCGTTTCCTTGACATGGAAAAGGTCACTGGTTCGAGTCCAGTAAGGTCCACCATCGCAGCAAGTTGCTTATCCTAAATGGATAGTAACTTTTCGACCCGCCGGGAATCCAATTTTGGCAACGTGGCTGGCAACGCGTGCATTAACGTCACTTGAGCGGGTCCCGAAAACTGGGCCAGGTGGAATGTTAGTCCGCAGCGTTGGTTGATGAGATGACTTCGGTGGTGGTTGGCAATCCCAAGCGGAGGGACGGAGCGGCTTGGCGGTCCAGCCCGGAGCTTGGGATTGGTAAAGATTTCCCCGCGACGAAGCGTTGTGGAGAGAGATATCGTGCCGATCGCAGCAATGTTAAAAGCGCGGTCCGAATGGCATCGGGAAGCTCAGGCCAAGCTGAGACGATTTCAGCCAACTCTGGACTCAGTTTCCCGGAATTTGGGGAAGTCAGTGAGGAAGATGGCGACGGCTCAATTTTGCATTTAGCTTCATCTTTAGCCGCTTCCGAATTCTGCTGTTGGGGTTCCGAACCCCGTCCCTTGCCAGCGCCCGGGCCCAGCCAGTCCGGTGGCATCTGGTCTGCACGCACGCTGTGCGGCTTCGTTTCCAAATGCATTCCAACCATGAAGTTTTTCCTG
>CAMAPG010000292.1 GCA_945859965.1 Opitutus sp. GAS368
CGGCTTTTCCGCGGATCGAACTCGATCCGGGTTTCTTTTTTCTCTGTTTCCTTCCGCCGCTGCTTTTTTCCGACGGCTGGCTCATCCCGCTGCGCGAGTTCGTCAAGGCCAAGCGGCCCATCCTGCTGCTGGCGATCGGGCTCGTGACGTTCACCACCGTCACGGTCGGGCTGGTGGCCTACTGGCTGGTCCCGGGTCTGCCGCTGGCAATGGCGTTTGCGCTCGGAGCGATTGTTTCGCCGACCGATGCGGTGGCGGTCAACGCCATCACGGAGCGGCTGCGCGTGCCGGCGCGGATGAGCACCATCCTCAATGGCGAAAGTCTGATGAACGACGCCACCGGCCTGGTTGCGTTCAAGTTCGCGCTGGCGGCGATGATCGCAGGCAGTTTTTCGCTCGGCCAGATCGCGGGCCAGTTTCCCTGGATCGCCGTCGGTGGTTTCGGCATCGGCTTTGGGGCCGGTTATGCCATCGGCAAGTTGCGCGACCTTCTGTTGCGCCTGCAGGCGAGCGATACCCTCATCGAGATCACGCTGTCGCTCATGACTCCCTACGCCGCGTATCTTGCGGCGGAGCACCTCGGGGTTTCGGGGGTGATCGCCGTGGTGGCCGCCGGACTTTATTCCGGCTGGCGCGATCCGGTGCGCATGGATGCGGAAACGCGCCAGACGGCTTCCGCGGTCTGGGGCCTGCTGATCTTCTGGCTCAATGGCGTGGCCTTCGTCCTCCTCGGCCTGCAGGTCCCCTCGCTCTTCGCCTCCGTGCAGGGCAAGTACAGCAATTTTCAGCTGCTCGGCTTCACCGCGGCGGTCTCGGGCGTCACGATCCTGGCGCGCCTCGCTTGGGTGTTTCCCGCGACTTATCTGCCGTTTCTCATTCCGAAAGTGCGGGCGAGTGAAAAACCAGCGTCGAAGCAGGCTGTCCTAGTCGTCGGCTGGGCCGGGATGCGCGGCACCGTGACGCTCGCGGCGGCGCTGTCCATCCCGCTCTTCCTGCCGGACGGGAGTCCTTTCCCGGGCCGCAACATCGTGATTTTTTTGGCGTTCGGGGTGATCGCAGTGACTCTGCTCCTGCAGGGCACAACGCTGGGCTGGCTCATTCACAAACTCGGTATCCAGGGGGATGAGGATCGCCCCAAGGAAGAACTGCTCGCGCGCACCACCGCGGTGGATGCGGGCCTGAAGACCCTGCTGGCGATGGCGCCGTCGGCCACCACCGCGGAGATGAAAGCTGCGCTCGACGACGTGATCGGCGAATACGAACGCCGCCTGGCTTCGTTGACCGCGCAGGGCGAGCGGCGGGTCACGGCCCGCCGCCGCCGCGGCGCGAGCCATCATTATCGTTCCGCGGCGCTGCACGCGGAACGGCAGGCGCTGGACGATTTGTGGCGCCACGGACACATCATCGACGAAGTGCACCGTCCGCTGCAGTTGCTCCTCGATCACGAGGAATCGATGCTCCACGCCACGCGGCCGGATCTGACGGAAGAGAAGTAAGGGCAGTCCGGAGAACGCTCAACGCCCAACATTCAACGCTGAACGTTCAAGTGGGGGCGGCAGGGTTGTCTGGGGGAATTGAACGTTGAGCGTTAAACGTTGAGTGTTGAGCGTTCGACATCGCATTTATCCGAGTCGGCCGGATCTTCGCTTGAAGCGAATCTTCATCACTGCACAGCATAAGAGCATGGCTTCCTTTTACCCCCGGAATGCAACGGCGTTGCTTGGACTGTGGCTGCTCATCGCCGGTCTGCTCGGCGGAGACTGCCAAGCGGCCCAAAATCGTCCCGAGCTTCGGATCGCCACGTTCAATGCCGATGTGACCGTACCGATCGGGCACGGCATGATGGGCGGATTATGGCTTTCCAAGAGCATTGCCGATCCGCTCGAAGCGCGGGGCATCGTGCTGCTCGGGGATGGCGCGCCGATTGTTTATGTGACTTTGGATTGGTGCGAAATCCGCAACGAGGCCTACGAACTGTGGCAGACCGTGTTGGCAGAGGCGGCAGGCACGAAACCGGAGCGGGTGTTGGTCACCGCGATCCATCAGCACGATGCCCCGATTGCAGACACGGAAGCCGAGCGCCTGCTGCGCGACCGCAAGTTGGAAGGCACGATTTGCGATCCGGAATTTCATGAGGTTGCGGTGCAACGGGTGGCGAAAGCGCTGCGCGAATCGCTGCCGGCGGCGCGCCGCTTCACCCATATCGGGACCGGGCAGGCCAAGGTGGAAAAGGTCGCCTCCAACCGCCGCTATTTCGACCGCGAAGGAAAACTGCATTTCAACCGCACGAGCGCCTCAAAGCTGCCCGCCGCCAAAGCCGCGGATGAGGGCCTGATCGATCCGTGGCTGAAGACGCTGAGTTTCTGGGACGGGGAAACCCCGCTCGCGGCGGTGAGTTTCTATGCGGTGCATCCCATGAGTTATTACAAGACAGGCGAGGTCTCGGCGGATTTCCCTGGAATTGCCCGGCGCCGTCGGCTGTCCGAACTGCCAGGCGTGCAGCAGATCTATTCCTCCGGTTGCAGCGGCAATCTCACCGCCGGAAAATACAACGACGGCTCACGGCCCATGCGGGCCGTGCTGGCGGACCGGCTTCACGCCGGAATGGTGGGCGCCTGGAATAACACCCAACGGCATCCCGTGGGAAAAATCGATTTTCGCGTCACGATGGTGCGGCTCGAACCGCGCGACAGCGAGGGATTCACGGTGGCCGATTTGAACGCCCATTTGGCGCCGGGCGTGAAGGCGTGGGACCAGTGTCTGGCCGCGATGGGGTTGAATTGGCGCCGACGCGAGGACGCCGGCCATCAGATTGAGATTCCCTCCGTCGATTTTGGCGCTGCCCAGCTCCTGGTCCTGCCGGGCGAAACCTACGTGGAGTATCAGCTGGCGGCGCAACAGGAGCGCCCTGATTCATTTGTCTGCGTCGCCGGTTATGGCGAAGCCGCGGCGGGTTACATTCCCACGGAAAAACACGTGGCCGAGCACGATGAAAATCTCCGGGACTGGAACTGGGTCGCCCCCGGCGCTGAAGAACCGCTGCGGCAGGCGATCCGGACGGCTCTGAAAAAATAGGGCGTCGGCTTCCGCGTCCGGGCGGGGTCCTGATTTTGCCGCTGATGCCTTGGATCGTTCTCGTTCTTCGTTCGCTGCTGGCGGGAGAACGAGAAAGATTATGAAGAACGAGAACGATTTATTCTTCTGTTCGAAAATCAGGGCACCCGATAGCCAAAGCGCTCGAGGACCGCGCGCGCTTTCGGCCCGCGCAGGAACACGAGATAGCGTTTCGCGGCGGGATTGCCGGCGCCGTGTTGCGTCACCACCGCCCCTTGCTCGAGAGGGGAATACAAGTTGGCGGGAATCTCCTGCCAGCGGCCCTTTCCCTTCAGCTTGGGCGAGAGCACCAGCGACATCGCGACAAAGCCGGCATCGGCATTGCCCGTTTCCACAAACTGCGCGGTCTGGGTGATGTTTTCGCCGATGACGACCTTCGGCTCCACGATCTCCCAGAGACCCAGCTTGCCCAGCGCTTCGCGCGCGGCCTTGCCGTAGGGCGCGGTTTGCAGGTTCGCGATGGCGATTTTTTTCACCGCCGGATTGCGCACCAGCTTCTCCACCGAGCTCAAGTCCAACTGAGGGCGAGTGGTCCAGAGCACCAGCCGGCCCACGGCAAATTTCGTCAGGGTGCCGGCGTCCGCCGCGCCCAGCTTGATCAACTGCTTCGGATATTCGAGATCCGCGGAGAGAAACAGGTCAAACGGTGCGCCATTCCGGATTTGGGCGACCAGGTTTCCGGAAGCGCCGGTGACCACGGTGACCTC
>CAMAPG010000293.1 GCA_945859965.1 Opitutus sp. GAS368
CTGCTGGCCGAAGCGGTGCTCAAAAAGGAGGCGATGGGCTTCGGCGACGTGAAGTTCGTCGGCGCCATCGGCGCCTTCTGCGGCTGGCAGGGCGCGGTGTTTTCAATTTTTGGCGGAGCCCTGGTCGGCACGGTCTGGTTTGCCGTCGCCCTGCTCTGGCAAAAAATCCGCGGCCAGGCCGCCGTCGCCCCCGCTCCAGCCGAAACCCCGGGAACCCCTTCCGTGCCCCTCGGTCTGGGGGTCCAGGTTCCGTTCGGGCCGATGCTCGCCATCGCCGGGGCGCTTTACTTCCTGGTTTTCAGCCGGTACGTCACCGCCTGGTTCGCCGAGCTCAGCGGACTTCTTTAACCCCTTTTTCCCCATGCATTCCCTGGCTTTCCTCCGAATCTTCAAACTCGCCGCCTTGGGCCTGGCCCTGGCCGCGCCGCTCGCCGCGCAGAACGCGTTATACGTGGAGCACGGCGATTCCTTCCGGCTCGTGCGCAAGGTCGTCGACCACACGCCCTACATCGAGGTGGACGCCAAGCTCATCCCCGCGTCAGGCACCCGGTATGTGATGAAAAAAGTAGACGACTTCGTCCCGGTGGTGGTCGCGGTCCGCAATCGCAAGATCTCCTTCACCCGCGAGTCCAGTTTCGACAGCGCCGAGCCGGCAAACAAGGACTTCCGATTCCAAGCCAACGTCGAATCCCCCTCCCGCCTCGACAACGTTTTCATCGTCATCGATCTGATGTCGGAAAAAACCGGCCAGCTCCTGTACGCCCAGGAACTGGGCCGGTTGAGCGCAAGACTGACGCAGCCCGTTGCGCTCACCGTACCGCTCGTCAGTGGATTTGGTGAAGGGACTTTTTCCGACTTCCATTTTTTTGTGGACGGCGTGGAAACATTCCACTCGGGCATGGATGCCAAGTTCATCGAAAAAGCGATCGATCACATGATCGCGAAGCACAGTGAAGGAGTGAAGGACGCCATGCCGACACCGTTCATCCGCCCCGCCCCGGTTTATCCCGAGGCTCTGCGCAAATCATACCCTTCCGGCAAAGCGGTTATCAGCTTCGTCATTGCCACGGATGGACGGGTGCGCGATCCGCAGGTCAAGAGCGCCTCCGATCCCGCGTTCGGCGAGGCCGCGCTGGCCGCGATCAAGCAGTGGCGGTTCATGCCACGCGTCAAGGACGGCCAGGTGGTCGAACTCAAAACCGAAATGCCCTTCTCCTTCGGTCCGTCCGCCGGCAAATAAAGTCTGTCCGGGCGCGCCCGTTTACGCGACCCGCATCGCCCCGTCGCCCGTCTGCGTGCGCAGGACATCCGGTGCGGTGCCGAATTTTTTGGCATAAGCGGAGGCAATCGCCTCCGCCTGGGCTCGGCCGAATTTTTCGGAAGTCAGCGCCATGACCGCGCCCCCGAAACCGCCGCCGGTCAATCGCGCGCCATATACGGCCGGAGCGTCGGTCAATTGCTCCACTAAAAAGTCCAGTTCCGCCGTGCTGTTCTCGAACCAGGTGCGCGAACTGTGATGCGAGGCGACCAGCAATTTGCCCACCGCCGCCAGATCGCCGGCTTGCAGCGCCGCCACGCACGCCTGTACGCGGGCAATTTCTTCGACGACGTGTTTGGCTCGCTTGAAGATCGTCACGGGCAATTTGCCCTCCGCCGCTGCGAGCGCCGCGGGCGTGACGTCCACCAAGGCCTTCACCCCGAGGGTCCGCGCCGCGTCCATGCATTCCTGATGTCGGGCAGCATACAGCCCGTCGACCAGCGCGTGCTTGGTATGTGTGTTGAAAATCCAGAAATGCGCGCCCGCCGGCAGGGGCACGGTCGAGAAATGGGGTCCCTGGCAATCGATGAAAACCAGATGGCCTTTTTTTCCAAACCCCGAGACGCCCTGGTCGAGAATGCCGCAGGGCACGCCGACAAACTCGTTTTCCGCGCGCAGGCCCACTTCCACGAGGGTTTGCCGCGGCGGATGCTGGTCCGTCGCCTCGAGAAATGCCAGGCCCGAGGCCAGTTCGATCGCCGCGCTGCTGCTGAGCCCAGCCCCAGACGGCAGATCGGACATCACGCCATAGTCGAACCCTTCGGGCGCCCGCAGGCCAAACGCCGGCAGCGCCGCCAGCACGCCGAGGGGATAGTTCACCCAGCGCTGAGCGCCGGACACCTTCTTTATTTCCGCACTGGGAAACGCCACGACCTCGCCCCGCGTGTCGCTGACAAACTGCCGCCGGCCATCTGTCCGCCGCGCGAGGCCCACCCAGACCTGCCGGTCGATGGACGCTCCCAGCACGGGACCGCCATTGTAATCGGTGTGGTTGCCGATGAATTCGATCCGGCCCGGAGCCCGCACCATAACGTCGGGGGCCCGGCCGTAGGCGGACTGAAAGAGAGCAATAAGCTGTTCGCGCATGGGGAAAACCGGGGCAAGGGACTCCGGCGGAGCTTCCCCATGCCGGCCTTTCACCACCAGCTCCAGCAGATATTTCATCGCGGCTTCACGGGTGAGCCCGCGCTCCGCCACCAGTTGCCCGGCGCGTTTTTGGAGCTGGCCCGCCATGACGGCAGCCTGCGCGGGATCAGAGCCCAGGTTCTGACAAAGGCGCGTCAGTTGCTCGAGTTCGGTCATGACGGAAGAGATTTGAACCACAAAGACGCAAAGGCACAAAGGTCGATCCCTTCCGTTCTTCGTGCCTTTGCGTCTTTGTGGTTCAATCAGGTTTTGGCCAGTTGCACGCGCGCGGCCTCGGCCGGGGCCAGGCTGAAGCCGGACTCGCGGTCTAGGGTGAGCAAACTGAGTAAGGCCAGACCGCGAAACTCCCGATCTCCCGTGGTGATTGCTGAGCGCAGCTCCCCAATTTTTTTTCCACCCTGATAAAGCACCGCGGGCTTCGCCGGGACCGGACCGGCGCCGATCACCCGCAGCAGTTGACGGCGGACCTGCCCCATCGATTTCAATCGCGCCATGACTTCCTGCCCCAGGTAGCAGCCTTTCGTGTAGGAAACCGCCGCAACATCCAAGCCGCCTTCGTTCGGCAATTCGCCCGGGCCGAGATCCATGGGGACGGCCGGAATGCCTGCATCGAGCCGCGCTCGCTCCATCTCCGCAACCGTCAGCAGGCGTGCTCCCGGAAATTCCTTCGGTCCGCGACTCAGCCACTCCGCTTGGGCCGGCCACCCGCGCCGGCCCGGGAAAACCAAAAGGTCCGCGCCGGCCTGCAGCGGCGGATTCGCCGGCGAGCCCACCACCGCATACCCCCACCATTCCGCCGTTTCATCGGTCAGGGTGACATCGTCCGCGATTAGATGACTTTCCAATCGCTCCCGGATCACGGTGGCCGGAGAGAAATAGCTGATCACGTAAAACTCCTGGGGAGAGGCTCCTCGCAAAATAAAACTATCGGCCATGACCTTGCCCTTGGCGTTCAACCAGAGCCCATACACGGCCGGACTGCGGTCCAGTTCGCGCAAGTCGTTGGTAAACTGGCCCTGCAGGAAATCAAAGGCGTCCGGGCCGCTCGCGCGCACACAGGCGGCGGGACGCCAGGGATGCACGGAGAGGAAATTGGTCATAAAAGCGGATTGGTAGTTCGTTGGATTTTAGAAAGTTACGACGGGTGACGAGCCAATTCCTCACTGCAATTTGACGGAACCCTTTTCCCACCTACTCGTATCATATTCAGATTATTCAATTTCTCACTTCTCCCGCCCAGCGGGAGATGGGGTAACTAAGAAAGCAATGGCGGGCCGCTTAGGGGTAG
>CAMAPG010000294.1 GCA_945859965.1 Opitutus sp. GAS368
CTTCGGTCAGTCCGAAATGGCGGAGAAAATTCTCCCAAAGCTCAAATTGATGCTGCTGGCGTTCGTCGAAATCCGCCGGAACGGGATAGCCATGGCTCAGCAGTGGGCGGTGTTTCCCCGGCCGGAGAATGCCAAAGCGCTGGCGGCAACCCGCCAGCCAGGCTTCGAGATCTCCGCGGAACGAATTGGTGAAAAGCAGCCAGACATCGGGATAGGTTTGGCGCAGTCTCCAGAAATGCAGGAAGTAACCAGGCCCGGGTGGAGGCAAGGGTTGGAGATGGTCGGCCAAGCGCCACGCTTGCAGCAGAGGAAGGAACTGTTTTTTCCCGATCAGCGTGAGTTCGGCGTCCGGTCGCGATTCCCGTAGCGCGCGCAAAATGGGGAGGGCCATGACCACATCTCCCAGCCAGTTCGGCAGGCGGACACAGATGCGAGTTTTATGGGGCAGGGTGGCCTGCGCCCGCATTTGCAGATCGACTGCGAGGAGGTTGCGTTTGGCTTCGAGTCGAAAGCGTTTTTGCGGCACATCCTGGTTACGCCAGCGATCATGGGCCCATAACCAGGACGCACAGAGACGGTCGTCGGCGGAGAGCGCGTTTTCCAGCCAGCGATTCAGTCCGATCGTGACGCCCTCGGTTGAACCGTCGCTGGTCACGGGATCGGATTCAAACTCCACCCGCCAGAATGAGGTGCGGCGCGGATAAAAGGTTCGAACCTCCGCCCCGAATTTGGCGGCAAGCAGGCCGGGTAATTCAGTCGTGGAGCAGACGCGACCGAAGAGCGTGGTCAGCGCGCCTTGGGTGCCCGCATTCTGGTCGAAAAGCACGCCGACGCAGCCTTGGTGGCGAAGGATTTTCAACGCCTCCGCGAAACCTTCCTTTCGGGAAAGCAGGCGCATGCCGTAACGCTCGCGGGTGGATTTGACGAAGCGGTCGGCGGCGGCGTTGTTAAGGGGACGGAAAATAATGCCGAACTCGGGGAGGGGAACCGGGCTGAGCAGTTTGAACCAGGTCTGGGTTTCCCAAAGCGCGAGATGGAGCGTGGCAAGCACGACCGGTCGCGGATGCAGTGCGAGATCGCGGGCGAAACCATCCACGGAAGGAGCGAGCCGGGCGATGGCGCGAATGCGTCGCTCGCTTAAAAAAGGAGCGGCCAGGGAAAGCAGGCCGGTTTCAATCAATTGGCGGCAACTTTCCCGCGCCATGCGATCGTACCAGGCACGGTTTTTTCCCGGGAAAGCATGGTTCAGATTGGAGCGCAGAAGATGGCGTCTCTTCGGCAATCCCAAAAAAATCACCTGGCCCAGGACGGCCGAGATGGCGCGCAGACAAATTTCTGGAGTATGGGCGAGGGTCCAGCCGAGGATTTTGAGAAGCAAGGTGACCACAGGTGAGATTTGCAGGCATGTCATTGCAAGGAGGGGAGCCTTGAAGCAATCTCTCTCCATGGATCGAAACGATGCCGGGTAAGATGGGTGGAAATAAGCGGGACGGCTTGGACCTGGGACAAGATTTGGCTTTGATTTTCTTTCGGGCAGATCATCAAGTGCCACGCTCGCGCCGGTGAATGGCACCGCGCGGAGCCCTCATGATCGATTTCCTGCTCCTTTCCGTCTCGCAGCCTGCGCTCGGGTTCTCCGCGTGAATTCGCCGGGTTCCATTTGCCTGGTCCGCCTTTCGGCGCTTGGCGACGTCGTGATGGCATTGCCCTTGGTCAGGGCATTGCAAGCGCAGCTGCCCCGCACACGGATTACGTGGGTGATCGGCCGCGGTGCCTATCCGCTAGTGGCCGGGCTTGCGGCCGAAGGCATCGATTTTGTCGTGGTGGACAAGCCGAGCACGCCCTTGAGCTATGTTCGCTTTGGATGTTTGATGGCCGGCCGGAAATTCGATGCGGTGCTCTGCCTGCAGGCCAACTGGCGGGTGAACTGCATGTATCCCTTGATCCAGGGAAAACGAAAAATCGGCTTTAGTGCGGATCGAGCCAGGGACTTTCATCGCTGGTTTGTCTCGGAGTCGGTACCGTCGAAGCCAACTCACAATGTGGACGCCTTCTGGCAGTTCGGGGAAGCGGTCGGATTGGTCCGGCCCGCCAGTCCGACGTGGGGTCTTCCGATTCAAGTGGAGGCGGCGGCATGGGCTGAAGCCAACCTGCCGACGGGCCCGCTCCTGATCGTCGCTCCGTGTGCAAGCAAGCCGGAACGCGACTGGCTGCCGGACCGTTATGCCACAGTCATGCGCACGGCGGCTGAGAAGCATGGCGTTGCGCTCGTGCTTCTGGGCGGAAAATCAAAACGCGAACAGGCCATGGCGCGGGCCATTCAAGGGCAGGTTGGAAAACCGCTCTGCGATCTTACCGGGCAAACGACATTGGCGCAGATGGTGGCGGTGCTGGCCCGGGCTCGGGTCTTGCTGGCACCCGATACGGGGGCCGTTCATATCGCAAATGCGCTCGGGCGCCGCGTGGTCGGGCTTTATGCGGTCGCTCGATCGCGGCGGACGGGACCTTACGGCCAGTTGCAGTTTTGCGTAGACCGTTATGACGAGGCGGTCAGGGAAGTATTGCGACGAGATCCGAAAGAGTGCCCGGACGACGTCCGGGTGCACAGGCTGGCGGCGATGCGTTTGATCCAAGCTGATGAGGTGACCGCGCAGCTTGATCGCGCCTTGGAAACGATGCGATAGGCGGGTCCGAAGAGGAGGAAGCGGATTAGAAGCGGTGAAAATTCCGTCCGGGTCGACCGGGTGGCGCAGGCAATCTGCTTGTATCGCCCATTATGGGCCCAAAGACTGCCGGTGGCTGGATGATTTGCCGCTGACGCTGGTGTCAGACGGCTATGGCCCGCGCATTTTTTGATTCTTCAGCAGATTTCGTCTCGATTTACCTTTGTCCCGATCAAATAACTTTCCCCCGTTCATGAAAATCCCTGCTGAGATTCCCCCCACTCGAGCAACCCTCCTTTTCCCAAAAAAGGAGCCGACGATCGGATACTTCATCTGATTTTGGCCGAAGACGCGGCGCGACGATGCAGTGTTGCGGTCGTCGTGCCCGCCAAGCAAAACGAATTTTCCCCCGTGCCCAAACTGTTGATCATCGAGACCCATCCCTTGCGCGACATTGTGCATGGTCTGCAGATCGTTACCACGCTGAAAGCGCAGCGCAGCGACCTCGAAGTATCCTGGATCGTGCTCGATATTTTTGCACCGATCGTGCGGGCCAGCGAAACGGTCGATCATATCTACGTGTTCGATCGCAAAGGCGGGGTGAAGGGTTTCCTGCGCCTGATGAAGGAAGTGCGAAAGACGAAGTTCGACTACGTGTTCGATCTGCAAGGCATGTTGCGCACCGGGCTCATTACTTGGCGGACGCGGGCGGAACACAAAGTGGGTCGGAGCGATGCACGCGAAGGCAGCGGAATGTTCTACAGCGAAAAGGTGCCCCTGCCGCCTGCCGGGGTGCACAGCCATGTGATCGATATCCTGCTGCAATTTTGTCCGGTCCTGGGGGCCAAGCCCGAGTTAAGGGGTCAGCTGCGTTTTCGGGAGGTCGACAGTCTCAGTCTTCGCCACATTGAAGGCCCGCGCGGAGCCAAACCGATCGTGATGTTTCCGGACAGCCGGCGCATGGACAAACGCTGGAGTGGCTTCAAACAGCTGACCGAACTACTCATTCGCGACGGCCGTGGCCGCAAGGTGGTGTGGGCGGGCAACAACTACCTGCCGGATCGCG